>NZ_JBEZDN010000008.1:14251-128190 GCF_040648315.1 Pseudonocardia sp. NPDC049154 | reverse complement strand
CCCACCCGCAGGCGCCGCCCGCGCGTGGGGGGCAGGTGCCCGCCCCCGAGGCCGGCGGGCCCGGCGAGGCGGCCGGTCAGGTCGGGGGTGCGCCGCACCGAGGAGGCGGGCGGCGTGGTGGACGAGCCGGGGTGCGCGTCGGGCATCCGTTCGGGACGCAGCACCGACACCATCTGGCCGTCCGCCGTCATGGCGAGACCGGGCGGCGGGGGCGGAAGCTCGGCCTCCTGCGGGATGTTCCGCAGCATCGAGAGCAGGGAGGAGGGCACGTGCGGCTCGTCGGCCGTCCGCAGGGCCGAGCGCACCTGGCGCTGGGCGACCACCTCGGCGGCGCACTCCCCGCAGGAGGCGACGTGGGCGGCGGCCCGCTCGTGCGCGGCGAGGGAGAGCTCGTCGTCGACGAAGGCCACCACCGCATCCTGCGACAGATGGTCGACACCCCAGTTCGGGGCGCTCCGTCCGAACCTCCGACGCGCGTCGGCCATGAACTCCTACCTCTCCCCGGCCGCCACCAGCTCGCGACCCTCCGTGCTCTCCGTGCTCTCCGACGCGCGGCGACGCTCGATCGCCTGACGCAGCGCCGCCCGGCCGCGGTGGATCCTGCTCCTCACGGTACCCAGCTTGACCCCGAGGGTGGCGCCGATCTCCTCGTACGAGAGGCCCTCGACGTCGCAGAGCACGACCGCGGCGCGGAACTCCGGCGCCAGCTCGTCGAGCGCGGCCTGCAGCGTGGGGTCCAGGTGCGTGGCGGAGAACACGTCCTCCGGCTCGGGGCCGCCGCCGGGCAGGCGGTCGGTGTCCTCGGGCAGGCCCTCCATGCGCAGCCGGGCGCGGCGGCGGACCATGTCGAGGAACAGGTTCGTGGTGATGCGGTGCAGCCAGCCCTCGAACGTGCCGGGCCGGTAGTTCGCGAGGGAGCGGAAGACCCGGATGAAGGTCTCCTGCGTGAGGTCCTCGGCGTCGTGCGGGTTGCCCGTGAGCCGGTAGGCGAGCCGGTAGACCCGGTCCGCGTGCTCCCGGACGACCTCGTCCCAGCTCGGCGGGGTCCAGTCGTTCCCCTCGGCGGAACCCGACACGTCGTCGAATCCCACGGTGGCCGGTCGGTCGGTCATGGCGGGGAGCGCACCTCCTGCGGCGGGTCGTGCCGTCCGGTCAACGTCGGGCCGGCGGGGATGGTTCCCGGCCCCGGCGTGGGACCGACGACCCCGGTCCCACGCCACCACCATGGCTGAGCCCGGTGACAGGAGCGTGATAGTCGTCTGAGAAGAACCTGTGAACCCGGGCGACCAGTATGTTCTTCGACCATGACCGCCGGTGAGAGCACTGCGGCCGACACAGGCACCCTCCTCGCCTTCCTGGCCGCGACGACCGAGGCCCGGGCCGTGGTGGAGATCGGCACCGGCTCGGGCGCGAGCGGGCTGCACCTGCTGCGCGGGATGGCGCCCGGCGGCACCCTCACCACGATCGACGTCGACCCCGAGCTGCAGCGCACGGCCCGCCGCTCCTTCCTCGACGCGGGGCACTCCCCCGGCCGGCTCCGGCTGATCAACGGGCTGGCGCTCGAGGTGCTCCCCCGGCTCACGGACGGCGGCTACGACCTCGTGGTGGTCCACGCCCACAACGGGGACGCGGGCGCCTACCTCGCCGAGGCCGTCCGGCTGCTGCGTCCGGGCGGCGTGGTCGTCCTGGCCGACGCCGAGGACCCGGACCTGCGCGAGACCGTCCGGGCCGCCGAGGAGGACGAGCAGCTCGTGTCCGCGGTCCTCCCGCTGGCCGGGAGCCTGCTGGTGGCGACGCGTCGCTAGAGCGCCGTCACGCCCTTCCCCAGCACGACCACCCCGCCGGGGCTGACGGTGTACCGCGCCCGGTCCAGGGCCAGGTCCACGCCGATCAGCGCCCCGTCGGGCACCACGACGTTCTTGTCCAGGATCGCCCGGCGCACCACCGCGCCCCGCCCGATCCGCACACCCGGCAGCACGACCGAGTCCGAGACCTCCGCGCCGTTCTGCACCGTGACGCCGGGGCTGACCGTGGACCGGCGCACGATGGCGCCGGAGATGATCGTGCCCGCGCCGACGATGGAGTCCTGCGCGATGCCGCCGTCGACGAACTTCGCGGGCGGCAGCGGCGGCGTGGCCGTGCGGATCGGCCAGCGCATGTTGTACAGGTTGAAGACCGGGTGGATGCTCACCAGGTCCGTGTGCGAGTCGTAGTAGGCGTCGATCGTCCCGACGTCCCGCCAGTAGCCCGAGTCCCGGTCCGTCGCGCCCGGCACGACGTTGTCGGCGAAGTCGTAGACGTGCGCGTCCCCGTCCTTGACCATGCGCGGGATGATGTCCCCGCCCATGTCGTGGTCGGAGTCGCCGTCCTCGGCGTCGGCGCGCAGGGCGTCGATCAGGGCGTCCGTGGTGAACACGTAGTTGCCCATCGAGGCGAAGGTGACCTCGGGGTCGTCCGGCACGTGCGGCGGGTCCGACGGCTTCTCCAGGAACCCGACGATCTTGCCGCTCTCGTCCGAGTCGATGCAGCCGAAGGCCTTGGCCTCCATCCGCGGCACCCGGATGCCCGCGACCGTGACGCCCGCGCCGGTGGCGACGTGCTGGGCGATCATCTGGCCCGGGTCCATGCGGTACACGTGGTCGGCGCCGAAGACCGCGATGTAGTCCGGCCGCTCGTCGTAGACCAGGTTGAGGCTCTGGAAGATCGCGTCGGCGCTGCCGGTGTACCAGCGCCGGCCGAGCCGCTGCTGCGCCGGGACGGTGGTGATGTACTGCCCCAGCACGCTCGAGAGCCGCCAGGTGGTGGAGATGTGCCGGTCTAGCGAGTGCGACTTGTACTGGGTGAGCACGCAGATCTGGTGAATCCCGGCGTTGACCAGGTTCGACAGGACGAAGTCGATCAGCCGGTAGTTCCCGCCGAACGGCACCGCGGGCTTGGCCCGGTCCGCCGTCAGCGGCCAGAGCCGCTTGCCCTCACCCCCCGCCAGGACGATGCCCAGGACGTTGGCGGGCATCCCACCCGGACCCAGCATCCGCGAGGAGGTCGTCACCGCTGTCCCCCGTCCCTCGTCGCACCCCGGTCCCGTGTCGGGGACCGGGTCGACGGTCCTGCCGGCCACCCTGTCGGCGCCGGGGCGTCTCGAGCCTGAACCCTAGTGCGCCAGGGGTGTACCCGGCCACACGGGAAGGGACTCCTCCGCGCTGCTCCGTGCTGTGCCGGGACGGATCTACCGATAGCGTGTGCCCGCGTGCGGATCGGTCTGCTCACCCGGGAGTACCCCCCGGACGTCTACGGCGGGGCGGGGGTGCACGTCGCCCATCTCGTGCCGGCGCTCCGCGCGCTGGTCGACGTCGACGTCCACTGCTTCGGCTCCCCCGACGGGCCGCCGCGCGACGGCGTCCGGGCCTATCCGACGCCCGGTGGGCTCGCCGGGGCGAACGCCGCCCTGCAGACGCTGGGCACCGACCTGACGATGGTCGCGGGCGTCGAGGGCGCGGACATCGCGCACTCGCACACCTGGTACGCCAACATGGCCGGCCACCTCTCCAAGACCCTCTACGGCATCCCGCACGTGGTCACGGCGCACTCGCTGGAGCCGCGGCGGCCGTGGAAGGCCGAGCAGCTCGGCGGCGGGTACGCCCTGTCGTCCTGGGTGGAGAAGACCGCCTACGAGGCCGCGGACGCCGTGATCGCGGTCAGCGAGGGCATGCGCAGGGACGTCCTGGAGTGCTACCCCGCGCTCGACCCCACCCGGGTCCACGTGGTGCACAACGGGATCGACACCGACTTCTACCGGCCCGACCCCGGCCGGGACGCGCTCGTCGCGAACGGGGTGGACCCGGATCGGCCGAGCGTGGTGTTCGTCGGCCGGATCACCCGGCAGAAGGGGCTGGCGCACCTCATCGCGGCGGCGCACGACGTCGCGGAGGAGGCGCAGATCGTGCTCTGCGCGGGCGCGCCGGACACCCCGGAGATCGCCGAGGAGACCGAGAAGGCGGTCGGCGAGCTGGCCGCCTCCCGGCCCGGCGTGATCTGGGTGCGGCGGATGCTGGGCACCGCGGAGGTCCGGCAGCTGCTGTCGGCCGCGACGGTGTTCGTGTGCCCCTCGGTCTACGAGCCGCTGGGGATCGTGAACCTCGAGGCGATGGCCTGCGGCACGGCCGTCGTGGCCTCGGACGTCGGCGGCATCCCGGAGGTCGTGGCCGGCGGCGAGACCGGGCTGCTCGTGCGCTACGACGAGAACGCGGTCCCGGCCTTCCGCAGCGGCCTCGCCGCCGCGATCAACGAGCTGGTCCGTGACCCGGAGCGGGCCGCGGCGATGGGCCGGGCCGGGCGGGAGCGGGCGGTGCGGGAGTTCGCCTGGTCCACCGCCGCCGAGCGCACGGTCGCCATCTACCGGGCCCTGTGAGCGCTCAGCGCGCGGAGCGCTGACGTGCCCGGTGTGCGGCGACCGCGGACCGGTTGGCGCAGGACGGGGAGCAGTAGCGGCGGGCGGCGTTGCGCGAGGTGTCCGCGAAGACCCGCTCGCACCCGTCCGCGGCGCACCGGCCGTGCCGGTCGAGGCCGTACTCGGACAGCAGCATCGCGAGCGCGAACGCCGTGGTGGAGCGGACGCGGTCGAGCACGGCGGCGTCCGGCGGCGAGTAGTGCAGGTGCCAGCCCTGCCCGTCGTGCCGGGTCAGGTGCGGACCGATGCGCACGTCCGTGAGCAGCGCGTTCACCGCGGCGGCGGCGGTGTCGAGGTCCTCGGCGTCGAAGACGGTGCGGAGCCGCCCGGCCCACCCGCGCAGGTCGGACTCGACGGACGCGGGCGCCCGCCCGGCGATGTACCCGTGCTCCACCAGGACACGGCGCAGCTGGTCCGGCGGCGCGGCCTCCTCGACGGTGCCGCGCGGCGGCGCGGTCACGGTGTTGACGAGCGCGACGGCCGCACCGAGTGCGTCACTTCGGTAACCGATGAAATCCACTGGCCTCTTACACCTGCTACCCTCGACGAGTAAGCCGTCAACGACGGATGCATATTACCGAATCGAGGGAACCCTCATGCGCTGTGCGCAGTGCGGACGGACCGCAGGCGCCACGACGTTGTCCACGCACCACACCTCGGAGGGCTGGGTGCGCTACGTGCGGTGCGCCTGCGGAGCGGTGTCGATCGAGATGCTGACGATCCCGGCCGAGCCGGAGCGCGTCTTCCCGGGCGAGCGGGGGGCGGTCGCGGGCGCGTCGGGGCTGCGGATCCGCGACCTGCACGCGGTCCGGGCCTGACGAGACCCGGACCGCCGCGGTCGGCCCGTGCGGGGCAGCAGGTCTCAGCCCGTCGCGCCGCGGAGGGCCTCGCCGAGGTTCTCGGCCTCCTCGGGCGTCATCTCGACGACGAGGCGGCCGCCGCCCTCGAGCGGCACCCTCATCACGATGCCCCGGCCCTCCTTGGTCACTTCCAGGGGTCCGTCGCCGGTCCGGGGCTTCATCGCCGCCATGTCCTGCTCCCTCCGTCTGTCGTCTCGTGCAGGGCGCCGATGCGCTGGGGAGCGCGCACAGGCGGGATGGTGGCCCTCATTCTTCCCCATCGCGGATCTCGACACGCAACCGAGGCGATCAATCGGGTGGCGTTCACCCAGCGCAACCGGCCTGTCGCTGATCGCGCAGGGCTAGTCCGGGGTGGACGCGGGGCTCTCCGGAGCGGCCGGTCCGGCGGCCCGGAAGCAGTCCGCGACGTGGTCGTCGACCAGCCCCGCGGCCTGCATCAGCGCGTAGCACGTGGTGGGTCCGACGAACCGGAACCCGCGGCGCTTGAGCTCCTTCGCCATGGCCGTCGACTCCGGCGTGACGGCCGGGACGTCGGCGAGCGTGGCCGGGCGGACGTGCTCCGCGGGGGCGAACGACCAGAGCAGCTCGTCCAGCGGGGTGTCCAGCGCGAGCACCGCGCGGGCGTTGGCCAGAGTCGCGTCGATCTTGGCGCGGTTGCGCACGATCCCCGCGTCGCCCAGCAGGCGCGCGACGTCGCTCTCCCCGTACGCGGCGACGGCGGCGGGGTCGAAGTCGGCGAACGCCTTCCGGAAGTGCGGCCGCTTGCGCAGGATGACCAGCCAGGACAGGCCGGACTGGAACGCCTCGAGCGTGAGCCGCTCGAACATCGCCCGCTCGCCGTGCAGCGGGAAGCCCCACTCCTCGTCGTGGTAGGCGACGTAGTCGGGCGCGGAGGTCGCCCAGCCGCAGCGGGTCATCCCGTCGGTCACGGGCGCGGGAACGGTCACGGGCGGGACGCTACGCGGTGGGTCCGACGGTTTCGGCCAGCCGGGCGAGCCGGCGCAGCGACAGCCGGAACCCGGCGGCGGTCACCGGCCTGACGAGGGGCCAGCCGAGCGCCCCGAGCCGGCCGAAGGGCAGTTCCAGGCCCTCGGTCCAGGTGAAGCGGCAGCGGTCCGTGCCCTGCGCGGCCACGACGAACGAGCTGTCCCCGGTCACGACGAGCCCGGTGTGCCGGACGTCGACCCGGCCGCCGCCCTCCGGGGCGGGCTCGAAGGCCGTGACGGTCATGGTGTCGACGACCCCGACGTCCCCCACCCCGGTCACGGCCACGATGACGGATCCCGGGGACCGGCCGTCGCCGGACACCACCCGCACCCGGGTGGCGAGGATCCACTCCCGCTGCCGCTCCCAGTCGGTGACGAGGTCCCAGACGGTCGCGGCCGGGGCGGCGACGTCGACGGCGACGACCAGGTCGCGGCGGGTCCTCACCGATCCCCCTCCGCGCACGGCCGGGCGGCCTCGAGCTCGTGCACCCGCAGGGCGAGGGCGTCGCGTTCGTCGGTCACCCGGTCCCGCTCGTCGGTGACCCGGTCGAGCTCCTCGGCCAGCCGGTCGAGCACCCAGTCGACCTCACCCATCCGGTAGCCGCGCAGCGCCTGCTGGAAGCGCAGGTCGCGGACGTCGTCCCCGCGGACGGCGTCGGCGGGCAGGCGCGTCGGCGTGGCACCCGGGGCGAGCGGGGCCAGCTCCTCGCCGCGGCCGAACACCAGTCCGGCGAGCACGAAGACCACCGCCGCCACCACCGCGACGACGAGCAGGTAGATGAGCGCGGTCCCCACCCGGGCATCACATCACGGGCGGGGACGGCGCGCGAGCAGACCCGCGGTGGGGCCGGTCGCGCTCAGGCGACCTGGTCCGGGGCCGCGACGAGCGTGCGCATCGGCGGCCGCTCGGTGGGGTCGAGCTCCCGGCTGTTGGGCACCCACTCCCCGCCGACCTGCACGAACTGGGTGAGCGCGGCGCCCGTGTCCGGCAGCCCGGAGCGCCGCAGGGCCGTGGCCGTGATCTGCCGCGACATCACCCCGAGGTCCATGAGGTTGCGGTTGCGGTGCTTGCGCACACCCAGGTTGACCTGCGCGATCGCGTCGAGCCCGAAGGAGGAGACGGTGTCGAGCAGCAGCCCGATCTCCACCCCGTAGCTCGTGGCGAACGGGACCGACTCGAGCAGCTCGCGGGTGCCGGCGTACTCGCCGCCCAGCGGCTGCACGATCCCGGCGAGCTCGGGCCGCAGCGCCGACAGCAGCGGGCGCGCGACGAGCTCGGTGACCCTGCCGCCGCCGTGCTCCAGGGACTCCGCGTCGCTCACCTCCAGCCGCAGCGGGCGCCGGTAGAAGCCCTTGACCAGGTGGACGCCGCCGGCCAGCAGCAGCGGGCCGAGCAACGACGGCACGAAGCCCGGGTCGAAGTCGACCAGGTCCGAGTCGATGAAGCAGATGACGTCGCCGTCCGTGGCGGCCAGCGAGCGCCAGAGCACCTCGCCCTTGCCGGGGACCGGCTCGAGATGGGGGACGACGTCCGTGCGCAGCGCGACGCGCGCGCCGTTCTCGCGGGCGATCGCGATGGTGTCGTCGGTGGACCCGGAGTCCATGACCAGCAGGTCGTCGACCAGGGGCCGGTCGCCCTCGGTGAAGGGCCGGATGCCGGCGACGATCGCCCCGATCGTCGCCTCCTCGTTCAGCGCGGGGAGCACGACGGAGACCTTCCGGCCGCGCTTCGCGGCGATCAGGTCGTCGACGGTCCAGTCGGGCGTCTGCCAGGTGCGACGGGCGAACCAGTCCTCGGTGATGGGCATCATGGTTCTCCTCGGGTGCGTCTCGGGCGTGGTCTACGCGGGGGACGGACGGACAACTCGATGGAGCGGGGCCGGGCACGGCGGAGAGGTGGGCTCCGGCTGTTCCGATTAGTTCTGGCTCCGATTACTGCAGGGGTATCACCAGGTTACGGAGCAGTTAAGAGCATCGATTCGGTTCCGGGAACGGCGTAGGGTGGACGCTCAAACCATTCTTCCGGGTGATTCGGGTCCCTTTCTCCGCCTGTTCCTACGCCAGGGCCCGCACCGTGCGCGCCGGGGGCCGGGTACCCCGTATCGAGGCGACCATGTCGAGCACCCGCCGCGTCTCCGCGACCTCGTGCACCCGGAACACCCGGGCCCCCGCCGCCGCGGCCAGTGCGGTGGCCGCGAGCGTGCCCTCCAGCCGGCCGTCCACGTCCGCGCCGAGGGTCTCGCCCACGAAGTCCTTGTTCGACAGGGCCATCAGCACCGGCCAGCCGGTCGCGACCAGGGTGTCGCAGTGCCGCAGCAGCGCGAGGCCGTGCCAGGTGTTCTTGCCGAAGTCGTGCGTGGGGTCCACGAGGATCCCCTCGCGGGGCACGCCCAGCGCGACCAGCCGCTCGGCCTGGCGGGTCACCTCCGCGACCACGTCGGCGACGACGTCGGCGTAGCGGACCCGGTGCGGCCGGCGGCGGGGCACGGCTCCCCCGGTGTGCGAGCAGACGATCCCGACGCCCGTCTCCGCGGCCACCTCGGCCAGCGTGGGGTCGGCGCCCTGCCAGGTGTCGTTGAGCAGGTCCGCACCCTCCGCGACGGCCAGCCGCCCCACCTCGCCGCGCCAGGTGTCCACGCTGATCACGACGTCCGGGTGCCGGGCGCGCACCGCGGCCACGAACGGCACGACCCGCCGGACCTCCTCGTCGACGTCGACGACGGCACCGGGCCCCGCCTTGACCCCGCCGATGTCGACGATGTCCGCGCCCTCGGCGACGGCGGCGTCGACCCGGGCCAGCGCGGCGTCGTCGGCGAAGGTGGCGCCCCGGTCGTAGAAGGAGTCCGGCGTGCGGTTGACGATCGCCATGACCAGCGCCCGGTCGCCGGCCGGGGTGCGGGTGCCGAAGCGCAGCGGCGGGAGGACGGGCGTGCTCACGCCTGCGATCGTGACACGGATACGCCGTCGACGGCGGCGGCCGCGGGCCCGCAGGCCTCGAGCGCCTCGTCGACCGTGCGTGCCACGACGATCCGTTCCAGCGGCGCCCGGCTCGCGAACCCGCCCTCGACCAGGCCGGACACCCAGTCGAGCAGGCCGGACCAGTGCCCGTCGGGGTCGAGCACGACGACCGGCTTGCCGTGCAGCTGCAGGGACCCCGCGGACCACACCTCGAAGAGCTCCTCGCAGGTCCCGATCCCGCCGGGGAGGGCGAGGAAGGCGTCGGCGTGCGCCTCCATCAGGGCCTTGCGCTCGCGCATGGTCTCGGTGACCAGCAGCTCGTCGGAGTCGTGGTCGGCCCACTCCCGCTCCACCATCGACCGCGGGATGACGCCGACGGTGCGCGCGCCGCCCTCCCGCGCGGCCAGTGCGACGGCGCCCATCATCGAGCGCCGGCCGCCGCCGGACACGAGCGTCCAGCCGCGCGCGGCGATCGCGGCGCCGGTCTCGGCGGCGAGGTCCAGATAGCGCTGCGGCACCCCGTCCGAGGAGCCGCAGTAGACGCAGACCGAGTGCGGGTCGCGCCCGCCCCGCTGGATCGCCGTCCCGTCGACCGCCATCAGTGCGCCTCCTCCCAGGCCCGGTAGGCCTCGTGCACCACCTTCACGGCGTCGTCGACGTCGTCCGTGAGGTGCAGGAGGGACAGGTCCTTCTCGCCGATCTTCCCCGACTCGAGCAACGGCCCGGAGATCCAGTCGTAGAGGCCCTGCCAGTAGTACCGGCCGAGCAGCACCACGGGGAACTTGGTGACCTTCTTCGTCTGCACGAGGGTGAGCGCCTCGAACAGCTCGTCGAGGGTGCCGAAACCGCCGGGGAGGCAGACGAAGGCCTGGGAGTACTTGACGAACATCGTCTTGCGGACGAAGAAGTACCGGAAGTTGATGCCCAGGTCCACCCAGTCGTTGAGGCCCTGCTCGAACGGCAGCTCGATGCCGAGCCCGACCGACAGCCCGCCCGCCTCCTGGGCGCCCTTGTTGACCGCCTCCATCGCGCCCGGCCCGCCGCCGGTGATCACGGCGTAGCCGGCCTCGGCGAGCGCGGTGCCCAGCGCCCGGCCGACGGCGTACTCGTGGTGGTCGCGCGGGGTGCGGGCCGAACCGAAGACCGTGACGGCGCGGGGCAGCTCGGCGAGCATGCCGAAGCCCTCGACGAACTCGGCCTGGATCCGCATGACCCGCCACGGGTCGGTGTGCACCCAGTCGGTGGGGCCGCGCGAGTCGAGCAGGCGCTGGTCGGTCGTCGTGGGCTCGATCTTCTGCTCGCGGCGCAGCACGACCGGACCGCGCAGCCTCTCGTCCGGGCGGGACCCGGACCCGTTGGCGCTCATGAGCGCCAGCGTACGGAGCAGGTGTGAACGGGCGAGGTCAGGTCAGGAAGGTCCGCAGCACGTCCGTGCATCGGGCGATGGCCGTGACGTCGACGTGCTCGTCGCGGGTGTGCGCCAGGTTGGGGTCGCCGGGGCCGTAGTTGACGGCCGGGATCCCGAGCGCGGCGAAGCGCGCGACGTCCGTCCAGCCGAACTTGGCCCGCGCGGTCGCGCCCGTGGCGGCCAGGAACTCCTGCGCCGCAGGCTGCGCCAGGCCCGGCAACGCCCCGGGGGACGAGTCGGTGAGCGTGACGTCGAAGCCGGCGAGGACCTCGCGGACGTGCTGCTCGGCCTGCTCGACGGACCGGTCCGGCGCGAACCGGAAGTTGACGGTGACCACGCACTCGTCCGGCACGACGTTGCCCGCGACCCCGCCCGCGATCCGCACGGCCTGCAGGCCCTCGCGGTACTCGCACCCGTCGATGTCCACCTGCCGCGGGTCGTAGTCGGCGAGCCGCCGCAGGACCTCGCCGGCGTGGTGGATCGCGTTGTCCCCCAACCAGGACCGCGCGGAATGGGCCCGACGGCCGCTCGTCCGGACCTCGACGCGCAGGGTGCCCTGGCAGCCGGCCTCGACCTCGCCGTCCGTGGGCTCGCCGAGGACCGCGAGGTCGGCCGCGAGCCAGTCCCGGTGGTGCCGCTCGAGGCGGCCGAGGCCGTTGCGGACGGCCTCCACCTCCTCGCAGTCGTAGAACACGAGGGTGAGGTCGTGCCGCGGCTCGGCGACCGTGGCGGCGAGGTGGGCGAACACGGCGTCGCCCGCCTTCATGTCGCTCGTCCCGCAGCCGTAGAGGAGGTCGCCCTCCCGGCGGCTCGGCACGTTGTCGGCGATCGGCACGGTGTCGAGGTGCCCCGCGAGCAGTACCCGCCGCTCGCGGCCGAGGTGCGTGCGGGCGAGCACCGCGTCGCCGTCGCGGAGGACCTCGAGGTGCGGCGCCTGGGCGCGCAGGGCGGCCTCGACGGCGTCGGCCAGCGCCCGCTCCTCCCCGGACACGCTGGCCACGTCGACCAGCGCGGCGGTCAGCGCGGCGGGGTCCGCGGTCAGGTCCAGGGCGACGGTCGGAGCGCTCACGCGCCCTACTGTTCCACGGGGGTCAGAGTGCGGTGTCCGCCGTCTCCTCCACGAGCGCGGCGAGCCGCGGCAGCACCTCGTCCCGCCAGCCGGGACCCATGCGGTCGAACGCGAAGCGGCCCTGGCGGTCGTCGAGGTCGAAGCCGGAGTGCTCCAGGACCAGCCGGGTCCCGCGGCCCTCGGGCACCAGCGTCCAGGTGAGCGTCCAGGTGCCGTTGAACGTGAAGACGAACCGCTCCGGCTCGCGGACCTCCAGGACCTCGCACGCCACGTCGCCCCAGCCCGGCATCCGCAAGGTGAAGCGGTGCCCGACCTCGGCCGCGACGTCGCCCGGCGCCCACCACCGCGCCAGCAGCTCGGGCTCGGTCAGCGCCCGCCACACCTTCGCGGGCGGTCCGGCGACGAACTGGTCCACGGTCACGGCCGCGATCAGGCTGCCCTTCATCGGTCCTCACTCTCGTCCGGCATCTCGTTCTCCACGAACCCGGCGAGGTCCTTCAGCCGACCGCGCCAGTAGTGCTCGAAGGGCGCGAGCCACTCGCCGATCTCGGCCAGTGGCTGCGGCTCCAGGTGGTAGTGCCGCCGCCGCCCCTCCGGCTCGTCCCGCACCAGCCCCGCGCGCCGCAGCACGCCCAGGTGCTCGGCGACCGCCGGCCGGCTCAGCGCGAACTCCCCCGCGAGCGCTCCCGCCGTGCGCGGGCCGTCCGCCAGCAGCTCCAGCAGCCGCCGGCGCACCGGGTTCGCCAGCGCGAGGAAGACGTCGTCGGGCACCAGGACATGATGCGTCGGAGATCTCCGACATGTCAACTCTTTCCGACGCTTCCGATTTCCCGGTCCGAGCCGCACCCGGAGGAGGGCGGAGCGGGTCCGGGCGGTTACATTCGACGCCCGTGAGCACCGAGTTCCGCACCGATCCCGCCTCCGGCACCGGCCTGGCCACCGTCACGGCCGACGGGACCGTCCTCGACGTCTGGTACCCGGCCCCCGCACTGGGCACGGACGCCCCCGACACCTCGGCCGACCTGACGCCGCTCGCCGGCGAGGACGCCGACCGCGGGGTCACGCTGCAGGTGGTGCGCACCGAGATCGGCTCGCTCGCCGACAAGCCGGTCGACGCCGCGGACGTCTACCTGCGCCTGCACCTGCTGTCCGGGCGGCACGTCCGGCCGCACGAGGTCAGCCTCGAGGGCCAGTTCGGGCTGCTCGCCAACGTCGCCTGGACCAACTTCGGCGCCTGCGCCGTCCCGGGCTTCGAGCTCGTCCGGGCCAAGCTCCGCAGGCGTGGCCCGGTCACCGTCTACGGCGTCGACAAGTTCCCGCGCATGGTCGACTACGTGCTCCCGTCCGGCGTCCGGATCGCCGACGCCGACCGCGTCCGGCTCGGCGCCCACCTCGCCGAGGGCACCACCGTGATGCACGAGGGCTTCGTCAACTTCAACGCCGGCACGCTGGGCTCGTCGATGATCGAGGGCCGGGTCTCGGCCGGGGTCGTCGTCGGCAACGGCTCGGACGTCGGCGGCGGCGCCTCGATCATGGGCACGCTCTCCGGCGGCGGGACCGCCGTCATCTCCATCGGCGAGCGCTGCCTGCTCGGCGCCAACGCCGGCATCGGCATCTCCCTGGGCGACGACTGCGTGGTCGAGGCCGGGTTGTACGTCACCGCCGGCACGAAGGTCGCCCTGCCCGACGGGACCTCGGTCGCCGCCCGCAGCCTCTCCGGCCAGGACGGGCTGCTGCTGCGCCGCAACAGCGTCTCCGGCGCCGTGGAGGCCCTCCCCCGGACCGGCCGGGGCATCGCCCTCAACGAGGACCTGCACAAGAACTGACGGCCGGCGGGCACCGGGGCCGGCGCGTTCATCTCCGTCGGCTACGGTGCCCGCTCGTGTCCGCTCCCAGCACGGCCCCGGTCGCCCTCACCAACGCCGACCTGCCGGCCCCGCTGACGGCCGCGCCGGCGGACTCGCCGGTGCACCACGTCCGCGCCGCCCTCGACCTGCGGCTGCGGGCCCTGCTCGCGCACGACCCGGGCACCCGGGACGGCAGCGACATCGAGGACCTGCACCAGATGCGGGTCGCGGTGCGGCGGATGCGCGCGGCGCTCAAGGCGGCCCGCCCGCTGCTCGACCGCACCTGGGCGGACGGGCTTCGGGCCGAGCTGGGCTGGCTCGGCCGCGCCCTCGGGCCGGTCCGCGACCTGGACGTCCTGCTGCTGCGCCTGCGCGGCGAGATCGCGACCCTGCCCGAGCGGGAGCGGGCGGCCGGCGCGCAGCTCGTCGCCTCCCTCGACGCGGAGCGCGAGGCCGCCCGTGCGGCGATGCTGGCCGCACTGGAGTCCGGACGCTACCGGGCCCTGCTCGAGCGGCTGGCCGACGCGATCCGGTTGCCGCTGCCCACGCCGTCGGCCACCCAGGTACAGCCCGAGCTGATCGACCTGGTGCGCACGGAGGTGCGGCGGCTGCGCAAGGCCGTGCGCCGCGCCGGCGACGACCCGCCGGACCAGACCCTGCACGACCTGCGGATCCTCGGGAAGCGCGTGCGCTACACCGGCGAGCTGGTCGAGCCGATGCTCGGCGCGCGGGTGAAGCGGCTGCTCAAGGCCACCGCGGGGCTCCAGGAGGTGCTCGGCGACCACCAGGACGCCTGCGTGGCCGAGGAGCGGATCCGCGGCCTGCTCGACGGCCTCGGCGAGTACCCCGACGCGCACGTCGTGTTCGTGGCGGGCCGGCTCGTGGAGCGCGAGCGGGCCCGGGCGACCGAGAAGCGCGGCGAGTGGTGGGCGGCGTGGGAGCACGTCGCGGCCCGCGCCGCCGAGATCTGAGCCGCCGGCCCCGCCGAGATCCGGGACGAGCGGGGCGGCGGGAGGGCGCTCAGCCCTCCAGCCGCCGCACCGCCTCGTCGATCCGCTCGTCCGTGGCCGTGAGGGCGATCCGGACGTGCCGGGCACCCGCGGGCCCGTAGAACTCGCCGGGCGCCACGAGGATCCCCCGCTCGGCGAGCGAGCGGACGGTGTCCCGGCAGGGCCGGTCCTCGGTCGTCCACAGGTAGAGCCCGGCCTCGGAGTGGTCGATCCGGTAGCCGGCGCGCTCCAGGGCACCCCGCAGCCGGGTCCGCCGCTTCTCGTAGACCTTGACCTGCTCGGCGACGTGCACGTCGTCCGCCGCGGCCGCCGCGAGCGCGGCCTGGACCGGGAACGGCACGATCATGCCGGCGTGCTTGCGGATCTCCAGCAGCGTCTTCACCAGCGCCGCGTCGCCCGCGACGAACGCCGCGCGGTACCCCGCCAGGTTCGACGTCTTGGACATCGAGTGCACGGCCAGCAGGCCCTCGTGCCGGCCCTCGCTCACCTCCGGCGAGAGCACCGAGGCGACCGGCGCGCCGAAGGACAGCCCGAGGTAGCACTCGTCCGACGCCACGACCGCGCCGACGGCCCGCGCGGCCTCGACGGCGGCGCGCAGGGCGGCCGCGTCGAGCACCCGGCCCGTGGGGTTCGACGGCGAGTTCAGCCAGACCAGCTTCGTGCCTGCGGGCGGGGCCTCGCCCACGGCCAGCCGGACCACGGAGGCGCCGGCGAGCAGCGCGCCCACCTCGTAGGTCGGGTAGGCCAGCTCCGGCACCGCAACGACGTCGCCCGTGCCCAGGCCGAGCAGCGTCGGCAGCCAGGCGACCAGCTCCTTGGAACCGATCGTGGGCAGCACCGCGGCCGGGTCGGCACCCGCGACGCCGAAGCGGCGGATCAGCGAGTCCGCGATCGCCTCGCGCAGCGAGTCGGGCCCGTACGTGGTCGGGTAGCCGGGCTCGTCCGCGGCCGGGCCGGTCAGCGCGGCACGGACGACGGCCGGGACCGGGTCGACCGGCGTGCCGACCGAGAGGTCGACGATGCCGCCGGGGTGGCCGGAGGCGAGCGCCTTGACCTCGGCGAGGGAGTCCCAGGGGAAGTCGGGGAGCGCGATGCCCCGCCGATGGTTCGCTCGCTGCCGCTCGCTCACTCGTCGTGCTCGACCGGCGCCATGCTCTTGATCGGCTCCGGGTCGGCCTCGGTCAGCCCGACCTTCGAGGCGCCGCCGGGCGAGCCCAGCTCCTCGAAGAAGTCCGCGTTGGCCTTGGTGTACTGCCCCCACTGGTCCGGGACGTCGTCCTCGTAGTAGATGGCCTCGACCGGGCAGACCGGCTCGCAGGCACCGCAGTCGACGCACTCGTCGGGGTGGATGTAGAGCATGCGGGCGCCCTCGTAGATGCAGTCCACGGGACATTCCTCGATGCACGCCTTGTCCTTGAGGTCCACACAGGGCTCGGCGATCACGTACGTCACGGAAGGTCCTCCACAAGCGGGCGCTGTTCTGGCGCGGGCGTTCTCCATGGCAGGTTAACCCGCGGGTACCCACTCACACACGGGAAGGCAAGCCTCACTCGATGGCTCCTCACGACCATACCGGGACGCCTCCGGACGCCCGGCCCGCCGCGCTGATCGACGCGAAGATCGACGCCGCCCTGGGCGAACGGGTCGCGCTCCGGCACCGGATCGGCGAACGCGAGGGCCGCCCGCTCCACACCGACGCCGTCGGCCGGTTGTCCGACGGCGGCGCCGGCACGGTCGTCGTCGACACCCGGAAGGGGCCGGTGCGGGTGGAGCGCGCGGCCGTCGTCGCGGTGCGGGTCGTCCCGCCTGCGCCGGGGCGCCGGGCCTCGTGGAGCGCGGTGTCCCGCCTGGAGAACCTGTGTGCCGACGCGTGGCCGGCCGTGGTCGACGAGCCGCTCGGCGGCTGGCGGCTGCGCGCGGCGGGCGGGTTCACCGGCCGGGCGAACTCGGCGCTCGCCGTCGCGGACCCGGGTCTGCCGATCGCCGCGGCGCTCGACCGGGTCCGGGCGTTCGCGGCCCGGCACGGCATCCCCACGAGGCTGCAGACCCCGATGGGCTCCCCCTGGTCCGAGGCCGCGAAGCGGGAGGGCTGGGTGCTCGACGGCGGGCACCAGGCCGGCCCGGAGGTCGCGGTCCTGGTGGCGGATCTCACGGACCTGGCGGCCCTGCCCTCGACCGCGGCGGTCGAGCTCACCCCGGCGGCGACGGACGCCTGGTGGGCGATCACCGGGGCCCCGGAGAGCGAGGCGGAGCGGCACGTCCTCACGGCGGCGGCCCGCCCGGGCTTCGCCGTGGCGCGCGGAGCGGACGGGACCCCGACGGGGGCGCTGCGGGCCGCCGTCGTGGAGGACCACCTGCACTTGTCCCGCCTGGCCACCCGCTCGGAGGTGCGCCGGCAGGGGCTCGGCACCGCGCTCACGGCGGCCGCGGCCGCGTGGGGCCTCGAGCAGGGCGCCCGCTGGGCGGTGCTGCAGGTCAACCTGCAGAACGAGGGCGCCCGCGCCCTCTACGCGCGGCTGGGCTGCACCGAGCACCACCGCTACCACTACCTGGGCCCGGGCTAGGCTGGACCCGCGCCAGCCCCCGGCCGGCGAGCCAGCGCTGGGCCTCGCGGGCCGCGCGCTTGAGCCCGGACCACTCGCCGAGGTACTTCCCCAGCACCCCGACGACCGGCAGCATGCCGAGCGCCTCGTGGTAGAAGCGGCCGTGCGGACGCTTGTCCAGCTCGTCCTCGACCGAGTACAGCGCCCGGCCGAGCCGCCACACCGCGGACCCGATCTTCGCCGCGGTGGGCCGGCTGCCCGTGGCCAGGTCCAGGTCGCCCTCGATCTCGGCGGCACGGGCGTCGGCGGCGGCGTCCTCGGCGGCCGTCGGCCCGCTCCCCAGCTCGGGCCGGCGCCGGAACAGCACCCAGGCCAGCAGCGAGACCAGGTGGTCCTCGTCCATGACGCCGTGCTCGCCGGCCACCGCGACCAGCAGCATCCCCTGCGCCGCGGCGCCGACGGCCGCGCCCATCGGCAGCCTGCGGGCGAGCGCGCCGCCCAGGCCGGGGATCGCGGCGACGGCGGTGGAGAACCGCCCGACCCGGTAGACCCACCAGCGCTGCCGCGCGGCCACGTCCATCCGCGCCCAGGCCGCGGTGCCGGGCACCGGGGCCGCGGCGAGCGCGTCGAGCAGCTTGTCGCGGGTGGAGCGCTCGCCGGCCGCACCGCCCGCCCGGCCGCGCAGGCCGAAGGGATCGGACTCGCGCAGCGCCGAGAGGATCGGCCGGGTGGCCCGGACGAACGGCCGCAGCAGCCCGACGACCGCCGCGTCGGGGATGGGTCCGTCGCTCACGACCGGATCATCCCCCGCGGGTCGACACCGCGCTCGGCAGCGCGGCGGGCGTCGGCGGAGTCGACGACCCGGCGCAGCGGGAGCAGCCCGGCGAGCAGGCCCGCGACCAGCAGCAGGAAGGACTGCCAGGTCGCCGGCAGCACGACGTCCCCGCCGGGCCCGGCGAACCCCAGCACCCCGATGACCACGACCCAGACCGCGAGCGGCGAGGCCGCCACGGCGGTGGCGGTCGAGACCTCCGCGGCGGCGTGGATCAGCCAGGGCATGGTGAGCAGCACCAGCACCGTGCCGACCGGGACCGGCACCGGCCCGATGTACATCGGCTGGAGCAGCAGCTCGAGCGCCGTGAGCAGGGCCGCGGCGAGCAGCACCGCCGCGAGCGTGAGCCAGCGCATCAGTCGAGGCCCGCGAACAGGTCGTCGGCGGGGGCCGGCCCCGCCCCCGAGGCCAGCGCGTACTCCTCGACGTCGATCAGCGGCTGGGCGACGTCGTTGCTCATCGCGAACGCGACCGCGCCCTCCGGCCCGTCGCTCTCCCACACCGCGATCTGCGTGGCGTGCGCGCGCATCGCCGCGACGAGCGCCGCGCGGTGGCCGGACACGTCCAGCCGGGTCGTGACGACGGCGTCGGGCGCGCTGGGCAGCTCGTCCGGCTCGGGGAACCGGAAGGGCATGCCGGGCAGGCCCTTGATCGACGCCAGCCCGGCGTCGAGCTCGGATCGGGACCGGACGGCATGGAAGACCCGTGCGACGGTCTCCGGGCGGGCCTCCGCGACCGCGGTCGTGAGGGTGTGGGCGCGGACGTGGTCCGGGTGGCCGTAGCCGCCGTCGTCGGCGTAGGAGACCACGACCTGCGGCCGCAGCTCGTCGACGACGGCGAGCAGCTGCGCGAGCTGCTCCTCGAACGTCCCGGGCGCGGCGAGGGCCCGCGGGTGCAGCACGGCGGGGGTGACCGCGCGGGTGCCCTCGCCGTGCTCCATGCCGCTGTCCCGCCAGCGCCCGAGCCCGCCCAGGAACCGGTGCTCCGGGCCGCCGAGCGCGGCGAGCGCGCCGGCCAGCTCGTGCACCCGGTACCCGCCGAGCTGGTCGCCCCGGTCCGGCGCGAGCTCGCGCAGCTCCGGCGGGATGACCTCGCCCTCCTCGCCGAGCGAGCACGTCACGACCACGCAGGCCGTGTCCGGGTCGGCGGCGTACCGGGCGATGGCGCCGCCGGTGGTGAGGGTCTCGTCGTCGGGGTGCGCGTGGACGAACAGGACCCGGCGGGCGGGGAGCGCGGGGGACGCGGGGAACGCGGGCGACACTGCGGGAGCCTACGTCCTCACAGCAGCGCCCTGCGCTCGGCGTAGTGGCAGGACACCGGGTGCCCCTGCCCCCGCTCGACCAGGGCCGGCGGCTCCTCCACGCAGCGCGTCCGCTCGGCGTCGGACAGCTCGTTCGCGAACTTCGGGCACCGGGTGCGGAACCGGCAGCCGGACGGCGGGTTGGCCGGGCTCGGCAGGTCCCCGACGACCGTGATCCGCTCCCGGGCCCGCTCCTTGCGCGGGTCGGGCAGCGGGATCGCCGAGATCAGCGCCTGCGTGTACGGGTGCGCCGGGCCCGCGAACAGCTCCTCGGCCGTCCCGGTCTCGACGATCGAGCCCAGGTACATGACCGCGATCCGGTCCGCGATGTGCCGCACCACCGACAGGTCGTGGCTCACGAACAGGTACGACAGGCCCAGCTCGGTCTGCAGCTCGTCGAGCAGGTTGAGCACGCCCGCCTGGATGGAGACGTCGAGGGCCGAGACCGGCTCGTCGAGCACCAGGAGCTTCGGGCGCAGGGCGAGCGCGCGGGCGATGCCGATGCGCTGCCGCTGCCCGCCGGAGAACTCGTGGGCGTACCGGTTGCCGTGCTCCGGCTTGAGCCCGACGGTCTGCATCAGCCGCCGGACCTGCTCGCGGCCGTCCTCCCGGTAGAGCCCGTGGATCCGCAGCGGCTCGGCGATGATCTCGTTCACCGGCAGCCGCGGGTCCAGCGAGGCGTACGGGTCCTGGAACACGATCTGGAGCTCGCGACGCAGCGCGCGCATGTCCCCGCGGCCGATCTTCGTGAGGTCCCGACCCTTGTAGAGCACCTCGCCGGAGGTCGCGGGCAGCAGGTTGAGCACCACCCGCGCGGTCGTGGACTTGCCGCAGCCGGACTCGCCGACCAGCCCGAGGGTCTCCCCCTCGGCCAGGTCGAACGAGACGTCCGAGACGGCCTGCACCGCGCCGATCTGCCGGCGGACCAGGCCCTTGGAGCGGATCGGGAAGTGCTTGACGATGTTGCGGACGCTGAGCAGCGTCCGCGTGCCCTGCTCGACCGTGGTCATGCCCGGGCCTCCCCGTCCGTGCCGGCACCCTCGGCCGCGGCGGCGAGCCCGGCCAGCGCCTCGTGGTCGGCGACCTCGCTGTCGAACACGTCGGCCGCCTCCTGGCCCTCGAGCGTCTCGGCGTAGTGGCAGGCGGCGAGGTGGCCGGCGCCGGTGGTGGCGCGCAGCTCCGGCTCGCTCTCGTCGCACCGCTCGGTGTGCTTGGGGCAGCGCGGCCCGAACGGGCAGCCGGGCGGCATGTTGACGACCGACGGCGGCGACCCCGGGATCGGGGTGAGCCGCTCGCTGGGCCGGTCGAGCCGGGGCAGGCTGCCGAGCAGGCCGAGCGTGTAGGGCATGCGCGGGGTGTAGAAGACCTCCTCCGCGGTGCCGACCTCGACGGGCTTGCCGGCGTACATGACCATCACCCGGTCCGCCTGGCCGGCGATGACGCCCAGGTCGTGGGTGATGAGCACCATCGCCGCGCCGGTCACGTCCTGCGCGGCGGCCAGGGCCTCGAGGATCTGGGCCTGCACGGTGACGTCGAGCGCGGTCGTCGGCTCGTCGGCGATGATCACGTCCGGGTCGTTGGCCATGGCGATCGCGATGACCACGCGCTGGCGCATGCCGCCCGAGAGCTCGTGCGGGTAGGAGTTCGCGCGGTCCTTCGCGTTGGGGATCCGCACCCGGTCGAGCAGCTCGACCGCCCGGTCCGTGGCCGCCTGCTTCGAGACGTCGTGGTGCGCCCGGACGGCCTCGGCGATCTGCGCCCCGACCGTGTAGACGGGGTTGAGCGAGGTCATCGGGTCCTGGAAGATCATCGCGATCCGGGAGCCCCGGATCCGGGTCATCTCCGCCTCGGACAGCGTGAGCAGGTCCTTGCCGGCGAACCGGACCGAGCCCTTGACCTGGGCGGTGTTCGGCAGCAGCCGCATCACCGCCATCGAGGTCACGGACTTGCCGGAGCCGGACTCGCCGACGATCCCGAGCACCTCGCCGCGGTGCAGCCGGTAGTCCACGCCACGGACCGCCCGCACGGGCCCGTCCGCGCTGGGGAAGGTCACGTCGAGGCCGGACACCTCGAGCACGACGTCCCCCTTGGCACCCCGCGCACCCGGCGCGGGCGACAGGTCGATCTCCTCGGTCACGGCGCCGGAGGTCTCACTCGCACGCTCGCTCACTGGCGCACCTTCGTCTGCTGCGGGTCGAACGCGTCACGCAGGCCGTCGCCGATGAAGTTGATCGTGAGCGCGATGATGATGATGAACAGGCCCGGGAAGTAGAACAGCCACGGGCGGGTGGTGAGCGCGGTCTGCGCCTCGCTGACGAGCAGGCCGAGCGAGGTGTCCGGCGGCGTCACGCCGAAGCCCAGGTAGGACAGCGACGTCTCGAGCAGGATCGCCAGCGCCACCAGGATCGTCAGGTTGACGAGGATGGAGCCCAGGGCGTTGGGCACGAGGTGGCGCAGGATGATCCGCGTGTCGCTGGCGCCGAGGGCCTTCGCGGCCTCGACGAACTCCTTCTCCCGCAGCGACAGCACGACACCGCGCGCGACGCGGGAGACGTAGGCCCAGTACAGCGCGGCGATGACCAGCGCGATCAGGTACCAGGTGCCGCCGAAGTTGTGCGCGAGCATCGCCGCGACGGCGATCAGCGGCAGCGTGAGCACCAGGTCGGAGATGCGCATCATGATCGTGTCGGTCTTGCCGCCGAAGTACCCGGCCACCGAGCCCCACAGGGTGCCGACCAGCGTGGCCAGGATCGCCACGCTGACCGAGACCTGCAGCGAGATGCGCGTGCCGCGCAGCACCTGGGCGAACTGGTCGCGGCCCGCGGAGTCGGTGCCGAACGGGTGGTCGAGCGAGGGCGGGACGGAGTTGTCCGGGGTGTACTGGCCGGCGTCGTACTTCCAGAGCCAGCCGCCGACGTAGGCCAGCAGGATCAGCGCGACGAACACGCAGAGGCTGACGACGGCCGCGCGGTGCTGTAGGAAGCGCCGGAACACCAGCTGCGCCTGGCTGCGCTCCTCGACCGTGAACTCGCGTTCCGCGGTGGGCGCGGGGGCGGGGCCGGTCGTCGTGGTGGTGTCAGGCATAGCGGATCCTGGGGTCGAGGACGCCGTAGAGCAGGTCGGCGATCAGGTTGAAGGCGATGACCACCGTCGCGGCGACCAGCAGCCAGGACGCCGTCGCGTAGACGTCGTTGCTGCGGATCGAGGTGACCAGGTAGTCGCCCATGCCCTTCCACTGGAAGACGGTCTCGGTCACCACGGCACCGCCGATGATCGAGGCGATGTCCAGGGCGGTGACCGTGGTCAGCGGGATGAGCGCGGTGCGCAGTGCGTGCTTGACCATGACGGTGCGCCGGCTGAGCCCCTTCGCGCGGGCGAGCCGCACGTAGTCGGAGTTCATCACCTCGAGCATCGAGGCGCGGGTGAACCGGCTCCACGCGGCGTACGAGATGAGGGCCAGCGAGATGGTGGGCAGGACCATGTGGCCGAGGATGTCGAGCACGTACGGGCCGAAACCCTGTGGCGGCGGGACCGACGCCTGGCCGATCGTGGAGATCGCCTGGCCGCCCACGGCCAGGTTGAAGCTGACCCCGGCCTGCTTGAGCAGGATCGCCAGCCAGAAGGCCGGCATGGCCAGGAACAGGAAGCCCAGGAAGGTGGCCGTGTAGTCGAACTTCGAGTACTGCTTTACGGCGGTCAGGACGCCGATCACCACAGCCAGGATCAGCGCGATCACCATGGCCAGCGCGATCAGCCGGATGGTGACCAGGAAGCGGTCGCCCAGGTCGTGGCCGATGTTGGCCGTGGACACGACGGACGGGCCGAAGTCTCCTCGGAACAGGCCCCCGAGCCACGAGAAGTAGCGCGCGATCAGCGGCTGGTCGAGGTGCAGCCGGAGCCGCTCGGCCTCGATGACGTTGGGGGGCGCCGGGGGGTTCTTCTCCCGCAGCGGCGCGAGCGGGTCGGCCGCCGCCGAGCCCAGCGCGAAGATGATGAACGACGCGACGATCAGGACCGGTATCGAGTACAGGATCCTGCGCACGGCGAAGGCGAGCATGCGGATGTGCTTCTTCCGACTCGTGGTGGGAGCACGGTCCGCTCCGCTCGTGGCGGGGCGGGCCGCCTTCTGAGCAGGGTAACGCCGGGGACGGGCCCGGGCCGGGCGGCCGACACGTGGTCGGCGCGCACCCCGGGCCCGCCCCCGGTTCTCACGTCACGAGCCGGAGCGGATGCCCCACTCGGAGGTGTTGTACGTGATCCCGTCGAGCGACGCGTTGTTGCGCACGTTGCCCAGTGTGTTCTGCACCGCGGCCAGGGTCGGCTTCTGGTACAGCGGCAGCACGTAGGCGTCCTCGGCCATGATCCGGTCGGCCTCGTTCAGCTTGGCCCGGGCGTCGTTGATGTCCGTCGACGCCGCGGCCTCGTTGATCAGCGCGTCCGTGGTCGGGTTGACGTACTTGCCGTAGTTCGACCCGGAGTTCGACAGCCACAGCTGCTGCGCGCCGCCGAACGGCGCCGGCGACATGATCCAGCCGAACACGATGACGTCGTAGTCACCCGAGCTGGTGGTCGTGCCCAGGCTGTCCGTCGTCGAGATCTCGACGTTCACGCCGAGCTGCTTCGCGTACTGCTGGAACAGCTCGCACTCGGTCTGCCGGACCGCGTTGCCCACGGTGTAGCGCATCCGCAGGGTCGGCACGGCCTGCCCGTTGGGCGCGACCAGCGCGGAGCCCACGCCGGTGTAGCCGGCGTCGGTGAGGACCTTCTTGGCCCGCTCGATGTCGCCGGAGCCCTGCCCGGTGGCCGTCAGGTTGTCCTGGTAGCCGTCCTGCTGCGGCACGAACATCTTGTTCTGCAGCGGCTTGATGTCCGGGTTGAACTGGCCGACCGTCTTCGCGATGACGTCCTGCGTGTTCACGGCGATGTAGAGCGCCTGGCGCAGGGCCTTGTCGGCGAGGAACGGGTTCTGCAGGTTGAAGTCGAAGTGCTCCCACGACAGCCCGGCCGCCTGCGCGTTCGAGACGTTCGGGATGTTGTTGAGCTGGTTGACGATGTCGACCTGCGGCTGCGGGAACAGCGCCTGGACCTCGTTGTTCTGCAGGGCCAGCGGCTCCTGGGTGGCGTCGGTGATCACGCGGATCACCAGCCGGTCCAGCTTCGGCTTGGTCGCGCCGTACCACTGCGGGTTCGGGACCAGCGTCAGCGCGACGTTGTCCTGCCAGTTCTCGACCTGGAACGGGCCGGCCGAGTAGTTCGGCGGGGTCTTGCCGAAGTAGTCGAACGCCGCGGCGAGGCCGTCCGGCGAGTTCAGGTCACCCTGCTGCGCGCCGATGTGGGCCGGGTACAGCGGGGCCGCCGAGTTGAAGAGGCTCTGCCAGTCCGTGTACGGCTTCGACAGCGCGACCGTGACGGTCTTGCCGTTGTCCGAGCCGGTGACCGCGGTGATCTGGTCGTAGCCGCCGTTGCCTGCGGTCTCGCACGCCGGGCAGTCCCGGGCGTTCTGCCACTTCCAGCTCATGGCGAAGTCGTCGGCGGTGACGGGCGTGCCGTCGTTCCACACGGCGGCCGGCTTGATCTTGTAGACGATCGTCGTCGGGTTCGTGAGGTCGGCCGAGTCCAGCAGGTCCGTGTTCAGCGTCGGCTTGAGATCGGGCGACGTGTAGAACGCGTACGTCAGCAGGGGCTTGGTCGACATGCCGGTCCAGTCGACGTTGCCCTCGGACGAGATGACGTTCCAGTTGTCGATGTTCTTCTCGGACGCCAGCGTGACCGTCCCGCCCTGCTGCAGCTGGTCCGCCGGGACGCTGTTGCAGGTGTTGGGGTTGGTGCTGCAGTCCCCGTAGACCCCGCCCGAGCTGCCGCCGGCGCCACCACCGCCGCCGCAGGCCGCCAGGACAAGGGTCGCCGCCGTGGCGACCGCTGCGGCCGCGGCCGCCCTCGTTCTCTTCATGGACTTCCTCGATCTCTCGCCTGTCCCGGCCCGGTCGGGCCACCCGGATCGGGGCACTTCGACCCTTGCCGCGTGGCCGTCCATGTGCCGGGCGGCCCGCCCGATCCCTCGGGCAACTTAGGAACCTCACAGGTCCGCCCGCCAACGAAGTCGCCGATCGTGACCAAAGGGTGACGTGAAGTGGACAGGGCGACACATCGTGATTACTCTGGAGTAACTTTCGCCCGGCTGAGGGAACCCTCAGCTGACCGGGGCGCTCCATCGTTGCGCCCCCGTGAGCGGTCCCGTCCCGAGCGGGCCGGCGCCGAACCCGGTCGCGGCGGCACCGGGCGTCGTGCTCACGAGGAGCGACACCTGCTGGAAGAGCGGCAGGGCCGGGAGCTGCGCCCAGAGCACCCGCTCGGCCGTCGCGAGCTGGCCCGGGTCGGGTACCGCGGCGGCCGCGAGGGACTCCAGGACCGGCTGCAGCGCGGCCGAGCAGAAGCCGTTGGGCAGGGCGGGCGGCGCGGGCAGCGACGGCGTCGGGTCCGGGCAGCCGTAGTCCGAGGCCAGCTGCGGCCCGATCGGCCCGCCCACCGCCCGCGGCTCCACCAGGATGTCCGCGCGCACGGTGGCGTTGGGGGCGGCGGTGCCGCTCGGCGGGGCCGACGTCGTCGCCGGGGCGGTGGCGGACGCGCTCGGGCCCGTGGTCGGGGCCGCACCCGGCGTCGGGGTGGCCGTCCCGCTCACCGACGACGGCGAGGTCGGCGGCGTGGTCGTGGTGGGCGGGGTGGCGAGCACCGCCCGCTGGGTGAACAGGTCCGCCGCGGGCGGCGCGACGACCTGGACCTCGATCCCGGCCGCGCGCAGCTGGTCGGCCACCGCCTCGGCCACGTCGACGTCCGTGCCGCGCTCGGCGCCGGCGGCCACGACGATGCTCAGCGGGGTGTTGCCGAGGGTCCAGGCCCCGTCGGAACCCCGGGTGTAGCCCGCCTCGGTGAGCAGCCGCTCGGCGGCGGCGGGGTCCGGGCGGGCCGGGGCACCCGCGGGGGCGGTCGCGGCGTAGCCGGGCTGCGACGGGGCGAGCCCGAACGCGTCGGCGGGCACCGCGTCCGGCGCGACGGCGGCCCGGATCCGCTCGCGGTCCAGCAGGGCCCCGACGGCCTGGCGCACCCTGACGTCGGACAGCGGCCCGTAGTCCGACCGCAGCGCGAGGTCGGTGACGGTCGCCCGGGGTGCGGGCGCCGTGGTGATCGCGCTGCCGAGCGACGCGAGGGCCTCGGTGACCTCCGGGCCCGAGGTGGGCATCGCGACGTCGACGTCGCCGACCCGCAGGCCCTCGGCGAGGGTCTGCGGACCGAGCCGGCGGAGCACGACCTGGTCGAGCGTCGCCGGGGTGGCCCAGTACAGGTCGTTGCGGACGAGCGTGACCTCGCCGCGCGCCCGGTCCACCGCCGCGACCCGGAACGGCCCGCCCGACGCCGGCAGCCCGCCCTGCAGCGCGCCGGTCCAGGAGCCGGGGGCGTCCTTGAGGATCTGCGCGGGCAGCAGCCCGCTGAACAGGTACTGCCACTGCGGGTACGGCTCGTCGAACACGACGTCGACGGCCTTGCCGCCGGCCCGCGACCGGACGTCCGTGACGTGCCGGTACCCCTCGGCGTCGACCGTGCCGGGCTGGGTGCGCATCTGCTGCCAGAGGTAGACGAAGTCCTCGGCGGCGATCGGCGAGTTCGACGACCAGGAGGCCTGCACGTTGAGCTCGTAGCTCACCGTGAACGGGCTCGTCGAGGTGACCTCGGCGCTGGTCGCGACCGTGCGGTCGAGCTGCAGGGCGCCCTCGGCGTCGGCCCGGAACACCGACGGCAGCACCAGGGTGGCCAGCGCCTGCGTGACCGGCGAGCGGTCGGCCAGCAGGTGCGGGTTGAAGCCGGCGCCGAGGTCGTCCACGCCGACGACGACCTCGGTCGCCCGGGCGGTCGTGGGCGGCGGCGCAGGCTGCGGCGGCACGGGCTGCTCCACCGGGGCGTTCGTGCACGCCGCCAGCAGGGTGAGCAGGCAGGCGCCGACGACGAGCAGCGTCCTGCGCGCCCAGCCGGTCACGTGCCCTCCCCCGCCCGGCGGGCCGGGCGGCCCGCCTGCCCGCCATCGTCGCACCGGCGACGTGGCGGCCGGGTGTGGGGCCCGGACCGGCCGGGGCGCGGGGTCAGCGCGAGACGCCGGCCGCGGCGGCCTTCGCCCGGGCGCGCTGCCGGCCGCGCAGGTGCGAGTCCAGCTCGACCTTGCGGATCCGGACGTTCTCCGGCGTGACCTCGACGCACTCGTCGTTGGCGCAGAACTCCAGGCTCTGCTCCAGCGTGAGGATCGTCGGCGGCGTGAGCTTCACCAGCTCGTCGCCGGTCGACTTGCGCATGTTGGTGAGCTTCTTCTCCCGCACGATGTTGACCTCGAGGTCCTCGTTGCGGGTGTACTCGCCGATGACCATGCCGTCGTAGACCTGGGTGCCCGGGCCGACGAACAGCACGCCGCGGTCGGACAGCGCGTCGACCGCGTACCCGGTGACGGGGCCCGAGCGGTCGGCGATCAGCGAGCCGCGCAGCCGGCTGGAGATCTCGCCGACCCAGGGGCCGTAGCCGTCGAACACGTGGCTGGCGATGCCCGCGCCGCGGGTGATGGTGAGGAACTCGGTGCGGAAGCCGATCAGGCCGCGCGACGGCACCCGGAAGTCCAGCCGGACCCGGTTCTCGCCGTGCACCATCTGCTGCATCTCGCCCTTGCGGGCGGCGAGCAGCTGGGTGACGGCACCGAGCGAGTCGCTCGGGACGTCGATGGAGAGGCGCTCGAACGGCTCGTGCAGCGTGCCGTCGATCGTCCTGGTGACGACCTCCGGCTTGCCCACCGTCAGCTCGAAGCCCTCGCGGCGCATCGTCTCCACCAGGATCGCCAGCGCGAGCTCGCCACGGCCCTGGACCTCCCAGGTGTCCGGGCGCTCGGTGGGCAGCACGCGCAGCGACACGTTGCCGACCAGCTCGGAGTCCAGCCGGCTCTTGACCTGGCGGGCGGTGAGCTTCTGGCCCGGCTTCGGGTCACGGCCGACCAGCGGGGACGTGTTGATGCCGATGGTCATCGAGATCGCCGGCTCGTCGACGTGGATGCGCTCGAGCGGCACCGGGTTCTCCGGGTCCGCGAGCGTGTCGCCGATCATGACGTCCGGGATGCCCGCGACCGCGACGATGTCGCCGGCGACCGCCTCGTCCGCCTGCACGCGGGTGAGGCCCTCGGTGCGCAGCAGCTCGGTGATCTTCACGCGGGTGACGCTGCCGTCCGCCTGACACCAGCCGACCTGCTGCCCGCGGCGGATCACGCCCGCGCGGACCCGGCAGAGCGCGATGCGGCCCAGGAAGGAGGTCGCGTCGAGGTTGGTGACGTGGGCCTGCAGCGGGGCGCTCGGGTCGTCCGTCGGCGCGGGGACCACGTCGAACAGCACGTCGAACAGCGGCTGGAGGTCCTCGGAGTCCGGCAGCTCGCCGTCGGCCGGGCGGTTGCGGGAGGCGCGGCCCGCGCGGCCGGAGGCGTAGACGACCGGGAGGTCCAGCAGGTGGGCGGTCTGGTCCTCGTCGAGGCCCAGCTCGTCCGCCAGCTCGAGCAGCAGCTCCAGCGACTCGTCGACGACCTCCTCGATGCGGGCGTCCGCACGGTCGGTCTTGTTGACCACGAGCATGACCGGCAGGCCGGCCGAGAGGGTCTTGCGCAGCACGAAGCGGGTCTGCGGGAGCGGGCCCTCGGAGGCGTCGACGAGGAGGACGACGCCGTCGACCATCGACAGCCCGCGCTCGACCTCGCCGCCGAAGTCCGCGTGGCCCGGGGTGTCGATCACGTTGATCGTGACGCCCTGCCAGGTCACGGTGGTGTTCTTGGCGAGAATGGTGATGCCCTTCTCGCGCTCCAGGTCCCCGGAGTCCATGACCCGGTCCACCGGCTCGGCCCGCTCGCCGAAGGCGCCCGAGGCGCGCAGCATCGCGTCGACCAGGGTGGTCTTGCCGTGGTCGACGTGCGCGACGATCGCGACGTTGCGCAGCGCACGCATGCCGTCGGGCAGGCCGCGATCGGCGGTCTGCGGGGCGTCGGCGAGCGCGGAAACGACTGAGGTCACGCTTCACGGTAACGCGGGCGAGGTCTGGACCTTCCCGAGCGGTGAGCCTAGGCTTCCCTCACGATGGCCAAGGTGAAGAAGAAGTGCTGCCGGTCGAAGCCGAAGCGGTGCAAGAGCTGCCCGGTGGTCCACCTGCGGCTGAAGAAGATCGACGCCCAGGGACTGAGCGGCAAGGAGTACACGCGCGCGGTCAAGGCGGCACGCATCTACTGAGGTCGCGGGCCTGCGCGGGCCCGCGCTCGTCCTCCGTGGACGGTGCCCGCGGTCCGCGTGGATCGTTCTGAATCGTTCCCTTCTCGGCCGCCACCGGCCGGTTCGTTCGCTGCACCGTCGCACCCGGACGCGATGACCAAGGTCACAGAGTGATCCGGACCGCCGCGGGCCGCCTCGCGGCAGGTCATCCGGCCCTCCGGCCGGGCGTCACGGCGCGGCCGATCTCGCCCAGCACGGTCTCCGGCCGCGTCGCGAGCTCGTGCCACCGGCACGTCACCACCGTCCAGCCCGCGCGCGCCAGCACCCCGCGCCGCCAGAGCGTGCGCCGCCGTGCCTCCGCCCCGAGCGGGCGCGCCCAGCCCTCCACCTCCACCGCCACCCGTGCCTGCGGGAAGGCGATCGGGAGCACCACCCCGGCCGCGGGGTGCTCCGTACGCCAGCCGATCATCCGCGCCTCGCGCAGCCGGCAGACCAGCAGCCGGACGGCCGCGGGTCCCGCCCGCTCCGCCGTCGCGGCCAGCGCGGCGCGGGCGGCGGTCGCTCCGGCCGCACCGGGATTCCGCGTGTGCGCCCGCGCGACCTCGGCGAACCCCACGTGCGACTGCAGCGCGCGGTCGAGGAACGGGCCCCCCGCCGCGCCCAGCTCGACCGCCGCCTCCAGCACGGTGAGCGGCAGGGCGGTGACCGGGACGCCGAACCGGCTGGTCCGGTCGTCGTCGGCGAGGTCACGGCGGCGCACGGTGACGCCCGGCCGGTTCCGGGGCGAGCGGCGCCTCGGCACGGTCACGGTGACGTCGCCGGCGAGGGCCGGGGACACGCCGTGCCACCAGGCCGCGGCCAGCCCGCTGAGCACCGCGTCGTCGCCGGCCCAGAGGACGGCCGCCCGGACCCGCACCTCGTCGGTCGGCCGGTGGGTGCGGTCGAGGTAGACGCGCGGGTGCAGCGGTACCCAGAGCCGGCCGGCGAGCCTGCGGTCGATCGCGTCGGAGGACAGGCCGGCGGCCCGCGCCTGCGCCCGCCCGATCACCCCCGCCTGGCGGCGGAGGAGGGCGGCGAGGGCGGGCGGGCCGGCGGTGGGAGCGGCGCCGTGAGCGGCGGGCTGGGCTGCGGGACTGGGGTGCGTGATCGGCTCCATGCCCGATTTCGACGGACCCACCGCCGCCCCGGTTCCCTCGCGGACGAACGACCTTGCCGTCGATGGAGTGATACTCTAGAGTGCTGCTCCATGAAGCGGGACGGTCGGTCCGTGATCGTCGACGCGGCGTTGGCCAGCGTGGAGGAGCGCGGCTGGGAGGCGACGTCGATGCAGGTGGTGCGCGAGCGCGCGGGGGTCAGCAACGGGTCGTTGTTCCACCACTTCCCGACCCGTGCCGCTCTCGCGGCGGCGGTCGTGGCGGCCGGGCTCGCCGATCACCAGGCGGTCCTGTTGCAGGCGCTGCGCGCGGCGGGAGACGCGGAGGACGCGGAGGACGCGGTGCGCCGGGTCGTGGTGCGGCACCTGCGGTGGATCGAGGACAACCCGCAGCTGGCCCGGCTGTTCCTCCACTCGCCGCCGGACGTGCTGCAGACGATGCTCGACGACGCGGCACTGAACGCCGAGCGGAGCTTCGCCGAGGAGATCGACGACTGGTTGCGCGGCCACGGGTGGTCCGGCGCGCCGGAGCTGACCGTGGTCGTCGCGCTGTGGATCGGGCCGGTGCACGAGTACGCCCGCGGATGGCTCGCCTCCACCGGGTCCTCGCTGGTGCCCGTCTCGGACGCCCTGGCCGAGGGGGCATGGCGGGCAGTGGGGCCGCACCTGCGGTCCCCGGGCCGGTCCGCCGGGGACCGGCCGTGAGCGCGGCGCACGACGTTCCACGCCGGCCGGCCGAGGTCGCCGCACTGCTCGCCCGGCACCTGCCGGGGCTGCGGGCGGATGCGGTGACCCCGCTCGGCTCGGGCCTCGACCACGACGCCTACGACGTCGACGGCACCCTCGTCGTCCGATATCGCCGGGAGCCCGATCGGGAGGCGACGGCGGCCGCGGTGCTGCGGGAGGCCGAGCTGTTGCGACGGGTCGCGGCGGTCTGCCCCGTGCCCGTTCCGCGGGTGCGGCTCGTCCTGCCGGAGGAGGGGTGCCTGGTCCTCGGCAGGCTGGCCGGTGCCCCGTTGCTCGGCCGCTCCGGGGCGGAACGCGGCGCGGTGGCGCCCGGAGTCGGGGCGACGCTCGGCGCCGTGCTTGCCGCCCTCCACGCCGTGCCGCTCGACCGGCTGGGCGTGGAGGTGGACGTCGACGATGTCGCGCCCGAGGAATGGCAGGACGAGGCGGCCGAGACCTACCGGACCGTCCGCAGCGAGGTTCCCCGTGATTTCCAGGAGGGCGTGGAGCGGTTCCTGTCCGGGCCTCCTGCGCCCGTCCCTCCTCGCCGGTTCTTCACCCACAACGACCTGGGCGTGGAGCACGTGCTCGTCGGCGACGGCCGGGTCACCGGGATCATCGACTGGAGCGACGCTGCGATCGCCGATCCGGCGGTCGACCTCGGCCGAATCCTGCGCGACCTCGGGCCCGCCGCGCTCGACAGCGCGCTCACCGCGTACGGCGCGGATGGCGGGGACGGAGGGGACGCGCTGCGCGCACGGGCGCTCTTCTACGCCCGCTGCACCCTGCTCGAGGATCTCGCCCACGGCCTGCACCCGGGCCACGAGCGCTACGCGACGAAGAGCCTGGAGGCGTTGCCGTGGCTGTTCTGACCCGCCCCGAGCCGCGTTCGGAGGGAGCCGAACCGTGACCGTGAGGCGATGGCTGTACCGCGGCGGACGTCCGAACCGCCTGGCGCGCGGCGCCGACCGGCTCACGGCCGCGTTGTTCGCGCGGGGCGCAGGGCCCGACCACCTCGTCGCGCTGGAGGTGCGGGGCCGCAGGTCCGGCCGCACCGTCGGCCTGCCGCTGGTCGTGGCCGAGGTGCACGGCGAGCGCTACCTGGTGTCCATGCTCGGCGATCGCGTGAACTGGGTGCGCAACGTGCGGGCGGCGGAGGGCGAGGCCGTCCTCCGCCACGGACGACGGGAGGAGGTGCACCTCGACGAGGTCGCTCCGGAGCAGCGCGCGCCCGTCCTGAAGGCCTATGTCGGGCGCGCACCGAACGCGAGGACGCACATCCCGGTCGACAAGGACGCGCCGCTTCGGGAGTTCGCGCGGGTGGCACCACGGTTCCCGGTCTTTCGCGTCGTCCCGAGGGATGCCGGCTGACGGGCCGACGCCGCACGCTTCAGGGGCGGAGGAGTGCCTCCAGGTCTCCGACGACCGCGCGGTCCGCGTCGACCCAGGCGACGGTCGGCAGCTCCCGTTCCGTCAGCCAGCGCACCGCGAGGTGCTCGAGCGCCTTGGGTTCCGGGGAGTCCGGGCGCAGCGCCGCGGCGTACATCCGCAGCACCAGGGCCCCACCCGGCGTCGTGACGGGCAGGTCCGTGCCCACCCGCTCCCCCACGTCGACCTGCGCGGCGAGCTCCTCGGCGCACTCGCGGGCCAGTGCCGCCGGCTCCGACTCGCCCGGCTCGGCGCGCCCGCCGGGCAGCTCCCACCGGCCCCGGAGGTCGGTGGGCCGCGACCGCTGAGCCGCGAGCACCGCCCCGTCGCGCACGATCGCCGCCCCGACGACGGCGGGTGCCCCGGTCAGCTCCTCGGCGCGCCGCCGGTACACCGCCGACCGGCAGCCCAGCATGTCCCGCATCAGCCGCCGGACCAGGATCGCGTCGCCGACCCGGCCGATCGCGCCGAACGGCGACCGCCAGCGGATCTCGTCCCGCATGACCGTCCCGCCGGGCGCGTCGGCCAGGGTCGTGGTGTGCACCAGGCCCTTCGCCAGGCCACCGGCCAGCTCGGACACCATCCCGTCGACGCCCACGGACCGGACCCGCGAGCGGTACGGCAGCCGGAGGCCGGGGGCGAGCCGGGCGTCGAGCAGCACCTCGTCGCCGGGGACCAGCAGCCGGACGGCGGCGGAGTACCGGTGCCCGGCCTCGCGCAGCGACTCGTCGGCCGCCTCGCCGTCCCGCACCACGCCGGCCACCAGCCGGCGGGGTGCCGCGATCAGGGTCGAGCAGCTCTGCACGGGCACGCCCGCGATCGTCGCAGACCGCTGATCAGGGCGCGGGCCAGCGCACCTCCAGCCGCGCCCCGCCCCACGCGGACCCGCCGGCGGACACCTCCCCGCCCCGCCCGCGCACCAGGGCCGCGACCAGCGCCAACCCCAGCCCCGCGTGCCCGCCGCCGGCCTCCGGGGACAGCCGGGTGAACCGGTCGAACACCCGCACCCGGTCCGCCTCGGGGATGCCCGGGCCGTCGTCGGAGACCACGAGCCGGGTCACCCGCCCGGCCGGCAGCACCTCGATCCGGACGCGGGTCGCGGCGTAGCGGGAGGCGTTGCCGAGCAGGTTGTCGAGCACCAGCGCGACCTCCGCCTGCCCGGCCGCGGCCAGCGCGACGCCCGGTGCGAGCAGCTCCGGCGCCGGGCCGGTGGTGACCCGGTCGATCGCTGCGCGAGCCGCCTCGACGAGGTCGACGGGTTCGGGGTCGGGCCGCTGGCCGGCGTCGGCGCGGGCGAGGGCCATCAGGTCGGCCAGCAGGCCGGACAGTCGTTGGGCCTCGACGGCGACCTCGCGCAGCGTCTCCTCGGACAGCGCCGGATCCGGGTGCGCCACCGCCACCTCGGCCTGCGCGCGGATCGCGGCGACCGGGGACCGCAGCTCGTGGGCGGCGTCGCCGGTGAACCGCTCGAGGCGGGTGACGGCGTCGTCGCGGCGGGCGAGCAGGGAGTTCAGCTCCTCGGCGAGGGCGCGCAGCTCGTCGTGCGCCGCGGGGACCGGGAGCCGCCGCCCGGGTGGGAGCGCGGCCGCCGCCGCCCGCATCCGGTCGACGGGCCGCAGCGCGGCCCGCGTCGCCACCCAGGCCGCCAGCGCCACGACCGCCGCGGCCAACAGCCCCGCCACCACGAACCCGACGGCGGCCCGCGCGAGCAGCGTCGCCCCGCCGACGAGGTCTCCCGAGGCGAACACCAGCCGGGTGCTCCCGTCGGGGAGGATCGCCGGGTCGGCGACCCAGCGGGTGGCGGTGCCGTCGAGGAACACGTTCTCGGCCCGCCCGGCCGCGAGGTCGCGGACGTCGCGTGCGGTCATCGGGAGCGGCCCGCGGCCGTCGACGGGCGTGCCTGCGGTGTCGGTGATGCGGATCGACGGCGGCGTGGCCCGGTCGTCGGCGGCCCCGCCCTCCTCCAGCCGTGAGACGACCACCCCGGCCTGCGTGTGGAGCTCGTTGTCCGCCGCCGCGATCAACGTGGTGTACAGCAGGTTCACGCCGAGCCGGCTCAACGCCAGCAGCGCGACGAGCGCCACCGCGCCGACCACGGTGGTGATCCGGAAGCGCAGCGTGCGGCGCCGCCACCAGCCCCGGACCCGCAGGACCCGCGAGCGCGCCAGGCCGCGGGCGAACCGGCGCCGCAACACGCCTCAGCCCGATCCGACGAGGTACCCGTGCCCGCGGACGGTGCGCAGCAGGTGCCCGGCGCCGACGGCGTCGAGCTTGCGGCGCAGGTACCCCACGTAGACCTCGACGACGTTGCGGCTGGCGGCCTGCTCGTCGCCCCAGACCAGGCGGAGCAGCTCGTCCTTGGCCACGGCGGTGTCCGGGCGGCGGGCCAGCGCGTGCAGCAGCTCGAACTCCCGCGGCGAGAGCTCGACCGGAGCGTCCTCCCAGGTCACCGACCGCGACGCCGGGTCGACGACGAGCCCGCCCAGCCGCACCCGCTGCCCGGAGCGGCCGAGCGCGGCGTCGCGCCGGCGCAGCATCGCCTTGAGCTGCGCCACGAGCACGACGAACGAGAACGGCTTGACGAGGTAGCCGTCCGCCCCGAGGTCCAGCCCGTCCGCCTGGTCGATCTCGCCGTCCTTGGCGGACACCATCAGGACGGGGGTGTCGACGCCGGCCGCGCGCATCCGCTCCAGCACCCGGTACCCGGAGAGCCCGGGCAGGATGATGTCGAGCACGACGGCGTCGAACCCGCCGGTCAGTGCGGCGCGCAGCGCGGAGTTGCCGTCGCCGACCGCGACGACCTCCATCCCCTCGGCGGTGAGCCCACGGGCGAGCGCCGTCCGCACCCCGGGCTCGTCGTCCACCACCAGCACCCTGGCCATCGTCGACAACGTACCGCCGGACCGGTTCCCCACCTCAGAATTCGATGCTCGCTCCGCACGCTCCGCTCAGTCGTTTCTCAGCGGTGGGGCGTCCGTTTGAGACGTTTCTCAGCCCCGATGCGTCAGGCTTACCGGCATGGCAGTGGGAACGGCAGGACGGCTGTGGGCCCGGATCGGGACGGGCGTGGCGATCGCGGGCGCGGTCGGGCTGGGACTCGTGGCGGTGCCCGCCGGCGCGGGCGCGGCGCCCGAGCTGCCGCCGGTCTCGCCGGAGGACCTGGTGACCTCGGTCGCGCAGGCGAACCCGGGCCCGCTCGACGGCACGGTCGAGCTCGACAACGCGCTCGGGCTGCCCGCGATCCCCGGTGCACCGGAGCTCGCGAACGGCACCAAGGAGGCCCGCGTCTGGTCGGACGGGGCCGGCAAGGGCCGCGTCGCGCTGCCGTCGGACCAGGGTGAGAAGACGCTGGTCTCCGACGGGACCACCGCCTGGTCGTACGACTCCGCGGACCGCACCGCCACGAAGAAGGCCGTGACGCCGGGCGAGCACCGGCCCGACGCCGGCGCCGCGGACCCGACCCGCTCGGCCGCCGACGCGATCGAGCGGCTGCGCACCACCAGCACCGTGAGCGTCGACGGCACCGCGGAGGTGGCGGGCCGCCCGGCGTACGAGCTGGTCCTGGCGCCCAAGCCCACCGAGCGGACGCTGCTGCGCGAGGTCCGGATCGCCGTCGACTCGGAGAAGCGGATCCCGTTGCGGCTCACCGTCCTGGCCACCGGCTCGGCCGACCCGGCCTTCGAGGTCGGGTTCACCGACATCACGTTCGGCCCGCAGGACCCGGCCCTGTTCACCTTCACCCCGCCGCCCGGCACCACGGTGCAGGACGCCCCGCAGGGCGGCGCGGACCGCGGCGGGAAGCCGGCCGGCGCCGAGCCGACCGTCGTGGGCGACGGGTGGGACACGGTCGTGATCGGGAAGCGGCCCGCGCAGGACCAGACCCCGCAGGGCGGCCCGGACCTCTCGCAGCTCGGCACCCCGGTCAGCGGGTCGTGGGGCAGCGGGCGGCTGGTCACCACCGCCGTGGCGAGCGCGATCCTGACCGACGACGGCCGCGTCGCCGCGGGCGCGGTGCCCGAGCAGGTGCTCACCGAGGCCCTGTCGAAGTGACGACCTCCCCCGTGCGGGAGGCTGCGCGGGTGACCGCCGCTCCCGCCGCCCGGGCCGCCGGCCTGCGGAAGGTGTACGGCCGCACGGTCGCGGTGGCGGGGCTCGATCTCGAGGTCCCCACCGGCGCCGTGCTCGGCATGCTCGGGCCCAACGGCTCGGGCAAGACCACGCTGATCCGGCTGCTGCTGGGGCTGACCCGCCCCACCGCCGGCACCGCCGAGCTCCTCGGTCATCCGTTGCCCGAGGTCGCCGCCGCACTCCCGCACGTCGGGGCGCTGGTCGAGGGGCCCGGCTTCCACCCCTTCCTGTCCGGGCGGGAGAACCTGCGCCGGTTGGCCGCCGCCGAACCGCTGCTCGACGCCGCCGCGATCCCGGGGGCCGTCGGCGCCGCGCTGGAACGGGTGGAGCTCACCCACGCCGCCGACCGCCGGTTCCGCGGTTACTCGCTCGGCATGAAGCAGCGGCTCGGGCTGGCCGGGGCGCTGCTCGTCCCCCGCCGGCTCGTGGTGCTCGACGAGCCGACCAACGGCCTCGACCCCGCCGGTACCCGGGAGGTCCGGGCGATCATCGGCGAACTGCACGCCGCCGGGTCGACGGTGATCGTCTCCTCGCACCTGCTGGCCGAGGTGGAGGCGACCTGCACGCACGTCGCGGTCCTGCAGTCGGGGTCGCTTGTCGCGGCCGGGGAGCTGCGGGGGCTGCTCGACTCGCGGACCGGCGGCCTCGTGATCGTGACGCCCGACGTCGAGCCCGCCCTGCGCACGCTGGCCGAGGTCGGTGCGGTCGCGACCCGCGACACCGGCGGCGAGCCCGGCGTGGTCGTGACGGACGGCCCGGAGCCGCCCGAGATCGTCGCGCTGCTGGTGCGCGCGGGCGTCGCGGTGCACGAGGCGCGCCGGCGTCGCCCGCGGCTGGAGGAGCTGTTCGCGCAGCTCACGGAGGGGTCATGACGATCATCGCGGAGACCGGGCCGGACACCCGCGCCGCCGCTCCCCTGGGCCGGCTGCTCGCCGCCGAGGTCCGCTGGGTGTTCCGCCGCCCGCGCACGCTGGTCACGCTCGGGCTGTTCGCGCTGATCCCGGTCCTCATCGCGATCGGGGTGGTGGTCGCCGACCGCGACGGCGGGGGCGGGCTGATCGGGGCGGTCGCCGGCAACGGGCTGGTGCTCCCGATCGCGGCCCTCACCGTCGCCCTGGCGCTCCTGCTGCCGCTCGCCGTGGCGATGGCGGCGGCCGACGCGATCGCGGGCGAGGCCGCCAACGGCACCCTGCGCGGGCTGCTCCTCGCGCCCGTCAGCAGGGTGCGGCTGGTCGGGGTGAAGGCCTTCGGCGTGCTGGTCGTGGCGGCCGCCGCGGCGCTCACGATCGCCGTCGTCGGGGTGCTCGCGGGCATGGTCGTGGTCGGCAGCGCGGACGGCGGGATGGTCACCCTCTCCGGCACCACGCTCGGCCTCGGCGCCGGGCTGGCCCGCGTCGCGCTGGTCACCGTGTGGGTGGTCGGGCAGTTGGCCGCGGTGGGTGCCGTGGCGCTGGCGGTGTCGTCGCTGACCGAGCACCCGCTCGTCGTGCTGGCCGGCGTGCTGGGCGCGCTGATCGCGTTCGGCGTGCTGTCCGCGATCCCGGCGCTCGACTGGCTGCGACCGTGGCTGCTCACCTCGGGCTGGTCGGCGGGGGCGGACGCGCTGCGGTACCCGATCACGCTCGACGCCATGGGCTCGTCGACGTTGCGGGCGCTCTGCTACGCCGCGATCGGCGTCGGCTTCACCCTCTGGCGCATGCAACGCAGGGATGCCTGAGCGGGCCGGCTGCTCCATGATGGCCGGCATGGCCGAACTGCTGGACGACGACGCCGTCACCGCCGCGCTGGCCGACCTGCCCGGCTGGGAGCGCGACGGCAACGCGATCGTGCGCACCGCCGAGCTGCCGAGCTTCCCCGACGCGATCACCGTCGTCGACCGGGTGGCCGAGGACGCCGAGGAGCGCAACCACCATCCGGACATCGACATCCGCTGGCGGAAGGTCACCTTCCGGCTCTCGACGCACTCCGCCGGCGGGCTGACCGCCAAGGACACCGAGCTCGCGGCGCAGATCTCCGCGCGGATCGACGCCGCCGCCCGGTAGCTACCGGGCGACGCGCAGGTCTGCGAGGAAGGACTCGACGAGGCTCGCCGCCTGGCCCACGGCGTACCGCTTGTGCGCGGCCTCGGGACCCTCGAGCAGGTACCCGGTCGACGGGGCCGCGGCGGGCCGGGCCGGCAGCGACCGCGCGATCTCCGCGCCGTACACCGCCGCCGCGACCTCTGCGGCGTGTGCGACGGCGGCCCGGTCCGGCCGGTCCACGAGCTCGCCCGGTGCGAGGATTCCCAGGCCCGGACCGGGATCGAAGCCGACGACCTCGCTGAGCGCGGCGAGCAGGTCGTCCTCCGCGTCGGCGCGCAACGGGCGCCGCAGGCCGAGGCGGTGCACCGGCACCGAGCGCAGCCCGCAGCGGGCGAGCAGACGCGTGTCCGCGTCCACCGCCACGACGATCTCGACCTCGGCTCCCCCTGTGACGAGGTGCTGGAGGAGGCCGCCGGCCTCGGCCAGCAGTTCGGCGCCGTCGACCGCCGCCGCCACCACGCGCGACGCCCGTTCCAGCGGCGTCTCGGGGAGGCGGTGGCGTCCGGTCCGCAGCGTCGCGGTCCCGGGCTCGCACAGTTCGCTGATCATCACCTGTCCAAATGGGGAGGACTCCACTTGGAGAATCGAGGGGCGCCGTCACGGCGTTATGCGCGCCGCCGGCAGCGTGCGGCGAGCGGTAGATCCGTCGGCGAGCGGTTCGCCGCGCGGAAACTCTCTCGATGGTCGAGACTGTCCGGTATGACCGTTCACGCGCCCCGTCTCCGTCCGTCTGCCTTGCTCGCACTGCTCGGGTTCGTCGCCGCCGTGGTGGTCGTCGCCGTGGTCGGCGGGCTCGCCTCCGCCTCTGCTGCCGAGCAGTACGCCTCGTTCACCCGGCCCTCCTGGGCGCCGCCGTCGTGGCTGTTCGGTCCGGTCTGGACGGTGCTGTACGCGACGATCGCGGTGTCCGGCTGGCTCGTCTGGCGCCGGGCGGGGCTGACCGCGCCCGCACACGTCGTCTACGCCGTCCAGCTCGTGCTGAACATGGCCTGGACCCCGCTGTTCTTCGCCGCCGGACTCCCGGGCGTCGCGTTCGCCGAGATCGTGCTGCTGTGGCTGTCGATCGTCGCGACGATCGCGCTGTTCGCCCGGCACAGCCGCGCCGCGGCCTGGCTGCTCGTGCCCTACCTGGGCTGGGTCACCTTCGCCGCCGCCCTCAACTACGCCATCTGGACGCTCGGCTGAGCGCGGCTGCTACGGTGGTCGCCATGGCGCGCCGATACTGGTTTAGCGGGCCGGCCCGGGATGGGTCGGCACGCAGCCTGCTGCGCTGACCCATCCCACGAGAGCCGGTAACCACCTGGGCCGGCTCGGCGGATGTGTGACCGGGGCCGGTCCGCGAAAGGACCCACCCCGATGTCCCCCCTCGATACCGCCGTCCCGGCCGCGCTCGACCAGCACCGCACGGCCCGGATCAGCCCGCTGCTCTCCCCCGCGCTGCTGCGCGACGAGCTGCCGGCCGACGACCGGGTCGCCGACGTGGTCACCCGTGGCCGGGCGGACGTCGTCGACGTCCTCGACGGCCGCGACGACCGGCTGCTGGTCGTCGTCGGCCCCTGCTCGATCCACGACCCCGACGCGGCGCTCGACTACGCGCACCGGCTCGCGGCGCAGGCGGAGCGGCTCTCCGGGGACCTGCTCGTCGTGATGCGGGCGTACTTCGAGAAGCCCCGCTCGACCGTCGGCTGGAAGGGCCTGATCAACGACCCGGGCCTCGACGGCAGCTTCGACGTCAACCGCGGCCTGCGCACCGCCCGCCGGCTGCTGCTCGACATCACCGCCCTGGGCCTGCCCGTCGGGTGCGAGTTCCTCGACCCGATCACCCCGCAGTTCATCGCCGACACCGTGACATGGGGTTCCATCGGAGCGCGGACCGCGGCGTCCCAGGTGCACCGGCAGCTGGTCAGCGGGCTGTCGATGCCGGTCGGCATCAAGAACGGGACGGACGGCGACGTCCAGGTCGCCGTCGACGGCATCGGCGCGGCCGCGGCCCCGCACGTGTTCATGGGCATCAACCCGGACGGCCTCGCGGCACTGGTGCGGACCACCGGCAACCCCGACGCGCACGTGATCCTGCGCGGCGGTGCGGCCGGCCCGAACTTCTCCGCCGCCGACGTGGCCGACGCACGGGAGCGGCTCGCGAAGGCCGGCCTGCCCGAGCGCGTGGTCGTCGACGCCAGCCACGGCAACTCGCGCAAGGACCACGTCCGGCAGGCCGAGGTGGTGCGGGAGATCGCGGAGCGGATCGCCGGCGGCGACACCGGCGTGACCGGGCTGATGATGGAGAGCTTCCTCGTCGAGGGGAACCAGTCCCTCGGCGGCGACCTCGTCTACGGGCGGTCGGTCACGGACAAGTGCATGTCCTGGGACACCACCTCCGCCCTGCTCGACGAGCTCGCGGCCGCGGTGCGCGCCCGGCGCTGACCGAGGGTGGGCCGGCCGTCCGGTGGGTATCCGCCCGGCATGGGTGACTACGAACACTCCACCACCGTGGCGGCCGAGCCCGACACGCTGTTCCGCTACCTGTCCGACGTCCACAACCTCCCGGACTACTTCGACTCCATGCGCGAGGCGGAGCCCACCGGCAGCGCCGCCACCGGCGACGTGCCCGGCGGGGCCGAGGAGGTGCACGTCGTCGCGGAGGTCGACGGCGAGCGCAAGGAGGGCGAGGCCTGGTTCGACAGCGACCCGGCCCTGCGCTCCCTGCGCTGGGGCTCCGAGGGGCCGAACGGCTACCACGGCGAGCTGTCCGTGAACGCCGCGGCCGAGGGCTCGGAGGTCATCGTCACCCTGCACACCGAGCACGTCGACGGCGACCGCATCCGCGCCGGCCTCGAACACACCCTCGCCGAGATCAAGCAGAAGGTGGAGAGCCCGACCAACCCCTCCTGAGAACCCGTCGGCCCCGACGCCGAGGCCCCTTCGAACGAGGGGGCGACGTCGATCCCCCCACGGCAGATCAGACGATCCTGCGGTGGTCCAGCCCGCCCGGGCCGGGCCGCCAGGAGACGATCTTCGTCACCGTCACGACGACCGGCTGGGAGAAGGTGCGGAGCCACTCGGCGAAGCTCTGCCCGCCCAGCAGGACGTGGTACTTCTCCTCGAAGGGCGCCAGGTCGTCGACGACGTCGTCGGCGCCGGCGAGGGTGGCGTCGCCCTCGCCGAGCACGATGTCCGTACCGCCCGCTGCGCTGTCGAGTGAAAAGCCCACCGCGGGGTTGCGCCGCATCCGCCCGACCTTCGCCGTGTCGGGGCGGCTGAACACCACGATCCGCGGGTCCGCGAACAGGAACCAGACCGGCGCCGTGTGCGGTCGCGCGGTGCGGTCCACCGTGCTCAGCCACAGGATCGGCTCGCGCGCGAGCCGGGCCGCGGTGGCGGCGTCCTGCGGGCCGAGCAGCGGGTCGGTCACGTGGTCACTCCAGCAGCAGCTGCCCCCGTGCGGCAAGCGGCACGGCCGCACGCTGCACCACTTGGCGGAGTGGGCGGGCGGCGACGAGATCAACGGCCCCCGCGTGCCGGGGAGACGGCCGCACGCCCGACCGTCCCGTCGGCCGTGCTGATGCCCGTCGCGGGTCGGCTCTACGACAGGATCGGCCCGCGGTGGCCGGCGTTCGTCGGGCTGCTCATGTACGCGGGCGGGACCTCCCTGCTCCGCGGGCTCACGCCCGTCACCTCGCACACCGAGATCGCGCTGCTGCACCGCCGGGTGAGGACCCCCCACACCCGCCGAAGTCGTCCGTCAGGGGTGATCCGCCCCGCGTCCGCGCTGCCTACCGTCCTGCGCGGCCGGGCCATTCCGGGCGGACGGGAGAGTGGTGCAGCGATGCCGGATCAGATGACCGTGGGGCCGATCGACTTCGTGCTCCTGGAGTTCCCCGACGACGCCGACACGAAGGCCTGCGGCGACGCGCTCATGGACCTCGTCCGGCGCGACATCGTCCGCCTCTACGACCTCACGGTGATCCGCAAGGCCGCCGACGGGTCGTACTCGGGCATCGACCTCACCGACGTGACGTCCGCCGGGATCGGCGGCTTCACCGCGTTCGAGGGCGCGCAGTCGGGGCTCATCCACGACGACGACGTGCGGGCGGTCGCCGAGCTCATGCGGCCGGGCTCGATGGCGGCGCTCATCCTCTTCGAGAACTCTTGGGCCGCATCGTTCGTGGGCGCCGTGCTCGACGCCGGCGGGGAGCTCGTCGCGAGCCAGCGGATCCCGGCGCCGGACGTGCTCGAGGCCGTGGAGCGGCTCGAGTCCGCCGTCCGGCCGAGCTGAGGGAGGACACCATGCCAGGTCTGTTGCGCGGGCTCGCCCGCACCGCGATCATCGCCGGCACCGCCAGCTCGGTGGCCGGCCGGGTGCAGCGCCACCAGGCCCGCAAGTTCGCCGACCGGGACGCGGAGACCGCCGCCGAACGCGAGCGGGCCTACGAAGCGCAGATGGAGCCGCAGGGCGGCTACGCGCCCGCTCCCCCGCCCGCCCCCGCTCCCGCGGCCGCCGGCGGGTCCGACGTGATCACGCAGCTCAAGCAGCTCGCCGAGCTCCGGGACCAGGGCGTGCTCACCGACGACGAGTTCGCCGCCCAGAAGGCACGGATCCTGGGCTGACGCAGGCGCCGCGACGAGAGCCCCCGGGCCGCCCCGGGGGCTCCGTTCTGCCTGACCGGAACTCGGTGCTCCGGGGATGCTCCGGGGATGCTCCGGGGATGCTCCGGGGATGCTCCGGGGATGCTCCGGCGACAGAATTGCGCAGGAATCTGCGGGGAAGCTATTCTGACGAGTGCGATCAGGGACGGAATTCGCAGCTCTGCAACTTCAGGGTAGCACGAACGGGGAGTGCGTGGAAAGTATTTCTGTCGAGCAGGAGGTCGACGCGGAGACCGGGCGGATCCGGCGGCTGCATGCACTGCTCGCCACCGAGCTCGCGGCGGCCGCGGCCCGGGCGCGGGGGGTGCTGGCCGCGCCGACGGGTGAGGAGCTCAGCGCCCGCTACGAGCGGGACGTCTCGGTCCACCGCTGGTCGGAGCGGGTGAGCGCGTTGTCGGCGGCTCGGTCGGGGCTGTGCTTCGGGCGGCTCGACCACACCGACGGGTCGACGAGCTACATCGGCCGCATCGGGCTCACCGACCCCGCGGACGGCGAGAACGCCCTCACGGACTGGCGGGCGCCGGCCGCACGACCGTTCTACTGCGCGACCCTGGCCACGCCACTCGGCGTGGCCCGGCGGCGGCATTTCCAGCTCGCCGGAACGGCGCCGGACGAGCGGGTCACCACATTTCACGACGACGTGCTGGACGGCGATGCGGATTCCGGGTCCGCGTCCGATCCGGCATTGCTCGCCGCACTCAAGGCGCCGCGCGGGTCGACGATGCGCGACATCGTCACGACCATCCAGGCCGAGCAGGACGCGATCATCAGGCTGCCCCTCTCCGGCGCCGTCGTGATCGAGGGCGGCCCGGGGACCGGCAAGACCGCGGTCGCGTTGCACCGCGCCGCCTACCTGCTCTACGCCCACCGGGAGCGGCTGGCCCGCAGCGGCGTGCTGGTCGTCGGGCCGAGCGCGGGGTTCGTCCGCTACGTCGGGGGCGTGCTCCCCGCGCTGGGCGAGTCGGCGGTGGTGTTCACGACGCCGGGCCGGCTGGCGCAGGGCGTCGTCGCGACGGCCGTCGACGAGGACGACGTGGCCCGTACGAAGGGCGACCTGGCGATGCTGGACGTCCTGCGCCGAGCCGTCGCCGACCGGCAGGCATTGCCCGCCGTGCCGATCGCTCTCGAGCTGGAGGACGTGACCGTCGTGATCGACCGGTCGACGGCGGCGGAGGCGCGGCGGCGCGCCCGCGCCACCGGCCTGCCGCACAACGCGGCCCGGACGACGTTCCGCGACTCGCTCGGCAGCCTGCTCGTCGAGCAGGGTCTGGAGAAGCTCGACCAGGGCCTGGAGGACCCGCCCGAGCTCGCCGAGCTCCTCCGCGGCCTCGACATCCCCGAGATCGAGCCCGCGGGCGCGGCGGAGGTGTCGGCGCAGCTGCGCGCCGAGCTGCGGGACGACCTGCGGTCGAACCTCGACTTCCACGCCGCCGTCGAGGAGCTCTGGCCGGTGCTGACCCCCGGGCAGGCCCTCAGCGAGCTGTTCGCGGACCCGGACCGGCTGGCGTCGGCCGGCGAGGGGCTCGCGGGGCTGCACCGCCCCGAGGGGTCGGCGTGGACCGTGGCGGACGCCCCGCTGCTCGACGAGCTGGCCGAGCTGCTCGGTCCCGCGCCCGCCGGGCACGCCGAGCCGGCCGAGCCCGACGGCGTGTACGCCGCGGAGGTGCTGAGCATCCTGGAGTCGGCCGACCGCCAGCTCGCCGGGGAGGATCCGGACGAGCTGCGCCCGACCGACTTCGTGACCGCGGACGTGCTCGCCGCGCGGCAGGTGCCCGGGCACCTCGCGAGCGTCGCCGAGCGGGCGGCGGGCGACCGGGACTGGCGGTACGGGCACCTCGTCGTCGACGAGGCGCAGGAACTGTCCGCCATGGACTGGCACGTCCTGCTGCGGCGCTGCCCCTCGCACTCGATCACCGCGGTGGGCGACCTCGCGCAGCGCAGCGCCCCGGCGGGCGCGCAGGCGTGGGCGGACGTGCTGGGCCCCCACCTCCGCGACCGGTGGACCTACCGGACGCTCACGGTGAACTACCGGACGCCCACCGAGATCATGGCCCTCGCCGCGGAGGTGCTGGCGGAGTTCGCGCCCGACCGGCGGCCGCCGGAGTCGGTGCGGGACGCGGGCGAGGACCCGTGGCAGGGCAGCGTCCCCGCGTCCGCGCTGGTCGCCGAGGTCCGCCAGGTCGTCGAGGCCGAGGCGGCGCAGCTGGAGCGCGGCACGCTGGCGGTCGTCGCCACGGACGTCGAGGGCCTCGCCGACCTCCCGGCCGAGGTGCACACCCCGGTGTCGGCGAAGGGCCTGGAGTTCGACGCCGTCGTGATCGTCGACCCCGAGCGGATCCGGGCGCACAACCCGGCCGACCTCTACGTCTCGATCACCCGTGCGACCCGGCGGCTCGGGCTGCTGCACGTGGAGCGGTGAGGCGGCGGCGTGGGGTCCTCGCGCACCGCGAGGACCCTCACGTCGGCGACGCCGAGCGGGGCCGTGAGCGCGACGTCAGCGCGGCGGTGGCCGGTCGCCGGCGGCCAGCCAGTCCTTGGCCGCCGACAGCTCGGCGACCGGGAACGCGCGCAGCTGCCCCGGGACCAGTACGGAGAGCACGCGGAGCGCGGGCCTGAGCCACTCCTCGTCGCTCACGACGGCGACGCGCTCGTAGGACGTGGGATGGCGCGCCGCGAACTTGACCTCCTCGGCGAGCGTGTCCCCCTCGTACTCCCGCAGGTCGGGACCGAGCAGGTAGAGCAGCCGGATCGATCGGCCGGCCGCGATCTCACCCCGCAGCACGGGTTCGACGGTGTCGGAGAAGTCGTCGTCGTCGACCTTCCCGACCGCCTCGAAGCCGACCGTCCCCGAGGGCATGTCCCGAATCCGCGTCAGCATCCCGCCTCCTCCGCACCCGTCCGGTCGCGATCCTCACCGGTGATCCCCATGGTCCTGCCTCATCTCGAGGTGCTTCAGACCCTCAGGCATGTGAGGTGCTGGCTGCCGTGGCTGCGTGCCGAACGCGTGTCCGAGGGCCGGCAGGCGGATGGTACCGCCTGCATGCCCCGCCCCGGCTCGGCTACGCGGCGGCGTCCACACGCGAGGTGAACACCTCAAGCTCGTCGAGCAGCCCCAGCACTCTGAGCGGAAGACGGACCGGCTCGGACCCGATCACCAACCGCACCGTCGCACCCCGGTCTGCGGCCACGCAGTCGGCCTGCAGCAGGCTCCGCACCCCGCGCACCGCCAGGAAGCCCACCGCGGTCAGATCCACCACCAAGCGCCCGCCCACCCTCAGCGCACCCGCTGCAGCGCACAGACACGAGTCGAACTCACCAACGCTGGCGAGATCGATGTCCCCGCTGGCCTCGACCACCACCAGCTTCGGAGGCACCGACACGCTGGACAACGTCAGGCGACGGCAGTACACAATCGGATCGCTCGATCCACCGAAAAGATCATCCACACCGGCCATACCGCATCCGCCACCCAGAAAGGCCACATTCGCAGGGACCGGGCCGGAGATGGAATGTCGGGAGCGATGTCCTCGCCCCTACAGGTCACCGCCATCGCACTTCAGGCCTGCGTAACCCACGCCGGAAACCTTCCCACCTCGGGCTGCACGACGCAACGTCGAGCCGGCGGCCACGCGACGAGCTCGTCCCGCGGCCGCCATCTCCCGCACCGGTGGGCCCGGCACGGCACCGGGTCGCTAGGCCGTGGCTTCCGGGGTCGGGAGCCGTCGCGCGCCGCACCGTTCGAGCCACCGCACGAGCTGCCGGTGCACGGCCTCGGCCCCGTACAGCAGCGCCTCGCCCTCGACCGTGCGATCGAGGAGGTCGGCCTCCAGCGGCCAGTCCGCCGGGTGGACGAGCACGGCGTCGTTCTGCCAGCCGCCGAGGCCCCCGTGGCAGCCGACGAGCTCCTCGAAGGCGTGCACCTCGGCGGTGCGCGGGTCGACCGTGGAGTGGACGTAGAGATCGGGGCAGGAGTCCATCACGGCGACGCGCGCCAGGTCGGCCGCGGCCCGGGGGCCGAACGCGGCCAGCGGGTCCCGGCCCTCGACGACGTCGTCGAGCAGCACCCGCACGCCGTCCGGGCCGACCGCCAGCGGGCCGCGCGCGCTGTCCACCACGACGAACGCGATCCCGGGCTCGGCCAGCAGGCCGGGGATCAGCGCCGGGAAGCGGCGCCTCAGCTCCTCGATCGGCACGCGGCCCGGCAGCCCGGGGAACCAGGCCAGCCCGAGATTGCCCGAACCCACGACGACCAGCTCCGGCCGCCCGTCGTCGGACGGCCCGGCGGTCGCCGCGCCCCGCCTCCCCCGGTCCGGTCCGACGACGACGCCCGTGCCCCGCCGCCCGTCCGACCGCCGGGCCGCGGGCCGGACGGCCGACAGCACCTCGGCGAGCATCGCGTTGAGCGGCCCCCACACCTCGACGTCGCCGGTGTCGGCCAGGGTCGCCGTCCTCGACGCATCCGTGTGCTCCCGGACCGCCGCCTCGAGGCCGCGGCCGGTCAGCTGGCGGAACGTCGGCCCCTGGCTCTGCCCGTGATCGGACAGCACCACGAAGCGGTAGTCCCGCGGGGCGGCGGCCGCCACCCTCTCGAGGGTGCCGAGGACCTCGTCCACACCCGCCAGCGCGGCGAGCGACTCCGGCCGGGCGACCCCGGCGTGGTGGGCGATCTCGTCGTAGTCCACGAGGTCGACGAAGACCACCGGCGCCCCGGCGATCATGTGCTCGGCGACCAGCGCGACGTTGAGGTCACGCAACAGGACGTTCGTCAGGCCGCGCAGGGCCACGTAGGCGCCGCGCCGGCGGACCCGCGGCTCGATCCCCCGCAGGCGCTGGCGTCTGCTCTGATGGAGCTCCTTGGCCATCTCGCCGAGCGTCCGCACCAGGGCCCGGGGGAACACGAACGGGCTGGCGAAGAACCGCACGTAACCGCGGCCCGGGCCGAGGCCGCCGCGGCCGGTGATGCGGCTCATCGTCATGAAGGCGGTCGGCGCGTCCCCGCTGAAGATGTTCGAGACGCTCACGCCGCCGTCGGCCAGCAGCCCGCGCCCGTCCGACAGCCGCACCTCGAGGTCGGCCGCGTCGGCGGGACGGTTGGCGACCATCAACCGCCCGGTGTCCTTCTCGTACCAGCGGAAGGCCGGGATGCCGTCGTTGGTGCCGTGCAGCAGGGCCGCCTGGCTCGCCGGGGTGGTCGACGGGACCCGCGCCCACCAGCGGACGGCGTCGTGGCTGCCGGAGCGCACCCAGCGGGCCAGGGTCGGCAGGACCCCGGAGACGACGCCGTGCTGCAGCAACGGGAACGGCAGGCCGTCCACCTGCACCACGACGACCCCGACCGGGGAGGACCCGGGGGCCGGACCGGCCGCCGGCGTGCGACGACGTCGCCGCTCACCGCGGCGGATCAGGTCGGCGACGATGTAGGAGCTGTCGGTGATCCCGAGCAGCCAGCGCGTCACCGTCGAGACCACGGCGACGATCACCAACGTGGCCACCGCGTCGCCGAGGGAGGCGACCGAGGCGGACGGCACCGCGAGGAGCGCGAGCTCGACCACGGCGACCTGGACGAGCACACCGAGCACGAGCGCGGTCACGGCGCCCGCCCGACCGGCCAGGGCCCGCAGCACCGGGCGCACCAGCGCATCCACCAGGCCCATCGCGGCGGCGACCACGAACGCCGTCCACCAGTGCGCGAAGGACAGCCCGTCCAGGACCCACGCCGCGACGAGCAGGGCCACGCCGGTGGCGACGAGCCCGATCAGGCCGTCCCGGACGTCTCGCCCGCTCGCGCGCAGGCTCGGGCCCGCCTGCGTGTCCACTCCGGCATCGTGCCCGGTCCCGTCCCTCGCGTCGACGAGCAGAGCGGTGCCACCCTCGGACCGGGGTGCCGGCGGCGGCCCGCGCGGGGGGTGGGCACGGCGCCGCGCCCGGGCACGTCACCCCGCCGGGGTGAGCGGAGCGGGCGACGCGTTCGCGACCGTGGATCGCCGCACCGGAGACCGTCGTGGGAGGCCGCGTGACCGACCAGCCGAGCCTGCTGTCCGGCTTCGACCGGCTCCGCCGGCGCCATTCGTGGCTCGACCACGTGGTGCGCGCGGGCGTGCGGTACACCGAGCGGCACGGGAACCACTACGCGGCCGGGATCACCTACTTCAGCCTGCTGGCGCTGGTCCCGCTCGTCATGGTGGCGTTCGCGGTGGTGACGCTGGTGCTGACGGCCGATCCGGAGCCCCTCGCGCGGGTGCGGGCCCACGTCGACGAGGCCCTCCCGCCCGGGCTGGACGAGACGGTGAACGGGATCATCGACCAGGCCGTGGCGTCCGCCTCGACGGTCGGAGCGATCGGCCTGCTCATCGCGTGCTACACGGGCCTGGGCTGGATGAGCAACCTGCGGGCCGCGCTGTCCGAGCAGTGGGGGCAGCCGCCGCAGCCGCCGCCGTTCCTGCGCCGCCTGCGCGTCGACCTGGTCGCGCTGCTCGGGCTGGGCCTGGCGCTGGCGGTGTCCTTCGGGATCACCACCGCGGCCGGCGCCTTCGCAGGGCGGATCCTGGAGCTCTTCGGGCTGGCCGACCTCTGGTGGGCGCGCGTGCTCCTCACCGCGCTCGGCATCGTCCTGAGCCTGCTCGCCGACTGGCTCCTGTTCTCCTGGGTCTACGCGCGCCTGCCCCGCGAGGGGCTGAGCTGGCGCAGCGCGGGACGGGCGGCCGTCGCCGCCGCGGTCGGCCTCGAGCTGATCAAGCAGGGCATGGTGGTGTATCTGGCGTTCGTGACCCGGACCCCGACCGGGACCGCGTTCGGCCCGATCCTCGGCCTGATGGTCTTCATCTACACGGTGTCCCGCTTCCTGATCTTCATCGCCGCCTGGGCTGCCACCGCGCGCGAGAACCAGGTCGAGCGGCCGCCACCCCCGCCGCAACCCGCGGTGATCCGGCCGGAGGTCCAGGTCCGCCAGGGCCTCGGGACGGCCGCGGGCGCCGGCCTGGTCGGCGCCGCGGCGGTGGCCGGCCTGATCGGTGGCCGCCTGCTGACCCGGCGCGGGCAGGAGGAGCGGTGACCGGCGATCCGCGGGCCGGCCACCCCGCAGCGCTCGAAGGCCTCACGACATCAGGGCCGCCAGCTCGGTCATCTCGGCCTCGGGGTCCACGACGGGCTGGATCACGATCTCGGTGATGCCGGCCTTCTCCATCGCGGCGATGCGGTCGAGCAGTTCGGCCCGGGTGCCGACCAGGCCCAGCTTGTCCACCAGCGACGGCACGACCAGGTCGCGGTCCTCGGGCTCGATCCGGCCGAGGTAGTTGCGGTACAGCGTCGCGTGCCGGTTCGGGTCGGTCGCCGTGGTGCCGCGGCGCTCCAGCAGCCGCCGCACGGCGTCGGCCTCGTCGGGCTCCAACGTCTCGGCGAACCCCGGGTTGTCCGCGGCGAAGGTCAGCAGGGCCATCGCCACGTGGCCCATGCTGTCCCTGGCCAGGTCGCCGTGGCGGTCCTCGCCGTCGGCCAGCACGTGCAGCGAGGTCATGACGTAGGAGTCGGCGTCCTCCGGCTGCCCGGCCCCGCGCGCCGCCTCCCGCCGCGTCGCGTCGAACGCCGTCCACGCCTCCGGCGCGAGCAGCCCGAAGGAGATGACCCCGGCCCCCAGCCGTCCCGCGATCGCGGCGGCCTTCAGCCCGAACGCCGCCACGACGAACTCCACCGGGTCGGCTGTGTTCACGTAGGGCCCGACGTGCAGGAACCGGATGGTGCGCTCCCGGTCGCCCTCGCGGTACCCGGTCTGGCGTCCCGCCGTGAGGTCCTGCAGCGCGGCGGTGAACGACTCGAGCTCCGCCATCTTCGTCGGCAGCATCCCGAGCGTGCGCCGGGCGGTGTTGCCGGTGCCGACCCCGCAGATCACCCGGCCCGGAGCGATGGCGTTGAGGCTCGACACCGCGGCCGCGGCGGCCGGCGTCGAGCGCAGGGCCGGCGAGGTGACGCCGATCCCCAGCTTGATCCGGCTCGTCGCCTTCGCGCACAACGCCAGGGACACGAACGGGTCGCCGTTGACCATCGGGGTGTCGTAGACCCAGAAGCTGCTGAACCCCAGCTCCTCAGCCCGGACGGCCAGATCCTCGACCCCCGGCCGGGCGGTCATCACGATGCCGGTACGCATGAGCTCTCCTCGCCGTTGAAGAAAGGGACCGTCGTCAACGTAGCCGGGTCACGCCGTCGGGAGAGCCGAGCAGCGCTGGCTCCGGGTGCCGGACGGCGATGAGTCCCGCCGCGATCGCCGGTCTGTCACCCCGAACCGAGCACCGGCATCCGAGGAGTGATCATGACCGCCACGTACACCTTCGACGTCTTCTCCAGCCTCGACGGCTTCGGCGCCGCCACGGGCAACTGGACCGGCTACTGGGGCAAGCAGGGCCCCGAGCTGCTCGACCACCGCCTCTCCTTGTACGACGGCGAGCAGCGGATGGTCTTCGGGGCCACGACCTACCGCGCGTTCGCCGAGATGCTGGCGTCGAGCACCGAGGACTCCGAGGTGCGGGACCCGTGGGTCACGCGGATGAGGAGCCTGCCGGCGACGGTGGTGTCGACCACCTTGGACGGACCTCTCGACTGGCCGGACGCGACCGTCGCGCGCGGCGACGCCGTCGACGTCGTCGCCCGGCTCAAGGAGGAGTCCGAGGTGCCGCTGCGCTCGCACGGCAGCCTGTCGATGAACCGGGCGCTGATGGCCGCCGGTCTGGTCGACCGCGTCCAGGTGACGCTCTTCCCGGTGATCACCGGCCGGACCGGGCTGGACCCGATCTTCCGGGGTGCGGCCGACTTCGACCTCGAGCTGCTCGAGAGCCGGACGCTCGACGGCCACATCCAGGAGCTGATCTACACCCCGACCCTGCATGTGTAGAGGCGCCCGATCGGCCGATGTAACGCCGGGATCACTCGACGCGCTGTCCCAGTGACCGTGAGTGTGACCGGAGGGCTCCCCTTGGCAGTGAGAATCGGCGGCACAGGTGGCGGAGGCGGCAGAGGCAGTGGCGGCAGTGGCGGCAGTGGCGGACGCACGTCCCTCGCCATCGCCCTCGGGATCGCCCTCCTGGCCGGCACCGGCGCGGCGACGGCGATCGGGAACGCCGTGAATCCCGACGGTGCGTCCGTCCCGGCCGGCGAGGGTCCGGGGGCGCCGAGCGGGTCGCACGTCGGCAGCAGCAACTCGGCCGCGGCGCAGACGCGCATCGTCGGGCAGGGCGTCCGCGTGAGCGCCACGGTCACGGACGACTCCGCGGATTGCGTGGCCAACTCCTACGGTCAGATCCAGGACTTCTTCCGCGCCACGCCCTGCGCGGCCCTCCACCGCGCGCACTTCGATCTGCGCGACCAGGACGGTGATGCCGCCGTCGTCGCGGTGTCCTGGGTCGAGATGCCCGACGAGGCGAGCGCCCGCGCGCTCGAGCAGCTCCTGGACACCAGCGGCACGGGCAACGTGACCGAACTGTCCCGGGAGCGCGGCCGGTACGGCACGGTCCGCTACACCGGCGACGCCTACGCCTCCCGCCGTGACGGCGCCGTCGTCGTCAACGCCCAGGCCGAACCCGTCGCCCGCGGCTGGTCGGGGCCCGGCCTGAACACGATCGCCGCGAGCGCCGCGCACTAGCGACAGGAACAGGTGAATCGCCTGGTGATCGGTACCCTCGTCGGGTGGCGGACCCGATCTGGCTAGGGACGATCTCGGCCCTCTCGGGCACGGTGCTCGGTGGTGTGATCGCGGCCGCGGCGCAGTCGGTGCGCGACCGGCGCACGAGGCGCTACCAGTCCGAGGCACGGTGGGAGAAGGCGTTCATCGACGGCGTCGCCGGATTCCTGTCCGCCTCGGACGCAGAGTTCCGCGCTCTGCGCCGACTGCACCAGGCCGTTCCCGGGGACGACCGCTGGCACGCTCTGCGGAACGACGCCGACGACGCCGTCGAGGAGGCGGAACGGAGGTCGAACGTGGTCTCGCTCCTGTCCGGCGAGCGCACGCATCCCGTCCGCGTCGCCTCGCGGAGGATGCGGGAGTCCCTGCGCGAGATGCAGGCGGCGGCCCACGACGGCACGGTGCTGAGCAAGGCCGAGGTCGAGGACGTGCGGCGGCGCTGGACCGCTGCGCGCGAGGACCTGCTCCGGCTCGTGCAGGGCATCTACGTGAGCCACGGCCGTCACCCTCGGGTCCGAGCACTGCACGAGCGCCTGAGCGGCGCCCGGGCAGCCCGACCATCCGGGTCCGCCAGCCGGGGGTGATCCCCGGCGCGAAGCGCTCGTACGTAGTTCTACGTATCGACGAAATCGAAGTTCGGCGGGGCGCAGTACCCTTTACGGCCCCAAGCGCCACGCGGAGGCCTGCTTGGTCGCGGTGACTTGGGATCCGTTTGTCACGCCATAGCGGTGCGACTCGCGTCGCATCCTCCGACACCCGGTCGCGGTGCGAGTCGCCCACCACCAGGACGGAGGTCCCTGATGCGCATGTTGCTCGTCGCCCAGCCCAACGTCGACAAGGGAAGCGAAGCCATCGCCAGCGGCAACATGGCCAAGACCATCCAGGCGACGATGGAGCTGATCAAGCCCGAGGCAGCCTACTTCGCGCCCGTGCGGGGTCAGCGGACCATGATCGCGGTCTTCGACCTGGACGACCCGGGCCAGCTTCCGAAGATCACCGAGCCGCTGTTCCAGATGGGCGCAGTGGTCGAGATCGTGCCCGCGATGAACCTGGAGGATCTCCAGCGCGGACTCGCCGCGATCGGCGGCTGACCTGATCGAACGCGCAGTGCGAAAGCCTGCCGTCGAAGACGACGGCAGGCTTTCTGCTGCCGGAAAGGCGTTCACGAACCCGGATCGCGGCGGTCGCGACGCGCCCGAGGCCGTTGCGGATCATCCGCGCCATTCGCCGGGTGCCGATGAACCCGCCCGCCATGAGCACCGGCGAAGGTGCCGACGGCAAGGCAGGCGTCGCCGACGCACTGTCGGTGCGGCGGCTCCCGGACCCCGCCCCGTCGGGCGCCGCGGAGACGACACTCGGGTGAGCGAGTTCCGGTCACTGGCGTCGGACCGGCGCTCGGACGAGGTCGGCGGGCCTGCTCATGCCCCGCCTCTCGCGTCGGATCGCGGAGGGCGCGCGTGGGGGGGCAGGTCGGCGTCGTCCTCGTTGTGATCGGTCCTCACGAGTCCGGGCGCTCCTTCGTCCGAGGATGCGCCGGCCGGGCGGGCGGAGGACCCCTGGTCACGGTCGGGCTCCTCCGGTGGGTCGAGCCGGCCGACGGACAGCAACGCCGACATCCAGCGGGTCCGCGGGTCGACGTCGAGCAGCAGCGCCTTCGCGAGCAGCGTCAGCGGGATGGCGAGCACCGCGCCGAGCGGGCCGATCACGAACGTCCAGAACACCAGCGACAGGAAGGTGAAGGTCAGCGAGAGGTTCACCGCGTCGCTGACGAACTTGGGCTGGATCAGGGACTGGATGACGAAGTTGATCAGGGAGTAGGCGAGGATCACGATGAGCATCAGCCGGGGCCCGCCCTCGAGGAGCCCGAGCAGCGCGGGCGGTACCAGTCCGATGATGAAGCCGATGTTGGGGATGTAGTTCGTGACGAAGGCGAGCAGGCCCCACAGCAGGGCCAGTGGCACCCCGACGATCCAGAGGAACACGGCGTCGACGACCGCGACGATCAGCCCGAAGACCGTGGCGACGAGCAGGTAGCTGCGGCTGCCGCGGACGAATCCTCTCAGGGCCGCCACGACTGCGGTCCGCGTGCCCCCGACCTGCTCGAGGCGGTGGGAGAACGCCAGCGCGTCGATGCCCATGAACAGGACCACGAGGACCAGGAACAGCAGGTTCGTGAAGGTGCCGGCCAGCCCGCCCAGCAGGTCGGTCATCACACCTGCGACGCGGCCGAACGAGATCTGTCCGAGGGCCTGCTGGAGCTGCTCGGGCCCCACCCCGATCGACGCGAGCCAGGCGCGCACATTGGCCACGAGCGCGGTGAAGCGGTCCTGGTACAGCGGGAGGAGGGAGCCGAGCCTGGCCACCGCCAGGGCCAGGGAGGCCGCGAGGCTCAGGATGATCGCCTGCAGCACGACGAGGGTTACCGTCGCGGCGAGCCAGCGGGGAACGCCTCGCCTGCTCAGGATGCCCGTCAGCGGGTGGACCCCGACCACCAGGACCAGCGCCAGCAGCACTGGCGCCAGGATCGATCGGAACTGTTGCAGGGCCAGCGTGCTGACGAGAAGCCCTGTCGCGGCCAGCACGACCACCAGGCCTCGCGGGATCCCGCCCGGCTGCGCCGCGGCCGTCGTGTCCGGAGCCGGTGGCGTCATCGACTTCTCCTCACGGGCGGGACGGGGCCGGTCCGGGACCGCCCGGGATCTGTCCTCGTCCTGCGTGCTCCGCCGAGGTGAGGCACGCGAGCGGCGGCGGCCTCATTCCGCGCCCGGATAAGGCAGGACCGAGATCAAGGTGAGCCCGAGTGCGTCGAGTTGGGCGATCAGACCGTGCAGGTGCGAGTCGTCCAGTACCTCGCCGTCGATCACGGTGTCCGGTGAGAGCACGGTGATCCTCATACCGCTGAGGGCCGCACGCGCCTCGTCGGACAGAATCCCCTCGACACGGAACTCGTAGTGCATGGGTCCTCGACTCCGGTTCTCCTCGTCGTCTCGTCCACCGCTCATCAGGCTTCCTCCGGGCGGGTGCGGAAGCCTCGTACCCGAGGCATCAACCGGCGCCGTGCTGCAGCGGCCGCCGGAGGAGGGTGCGGATCGCCGGACGCAGCAGGTCGAACCGCAGCCTCGGTCAGGTCGGTGGCGGGGTCGCGACGGGAGGCACACCCGGGCACCCCGTCCGGAGGCTGTCGACGATCGGCTTCGCCGCGGCCTCCACCTGCGCGACGGACCCCGCGAGCGCGCCCAGCTTCGCCGACAGCGTCGCCTCGTCCTGGATGCTCGCGATCGTGGTCTGCAGCGAGGCGAGCGCCTGCTTCAGCGCGTCGACCTGGGGACCGAACTGGGAAGCGGCCGCGTCGGCCAGACGCTGCCCGGCATCCGCCAGGTCCTGCAGCGCGGCCTTGACGCCCTCGGTGCCGACCTTCGTCGCGTCGAGCTGGAGGATCGCGTTGGCTGCCGTCTGGAACTCCGTCGCAGCGGTGCACAGCGCGGGTGAGTAGACCGCGGACGCGGGCGCCGACGTCGTGACCGGCGGTGCGGGCGGGGCGGAAGGCGGAGCCGCCGGGGGCGAGGAACATCCCGCGAGCACCGCGAGTCCGAGCACGCCCGTGGCGGCTGCGCGCAGCACGGAGGCCGCTCGGGTCCTCCTCCGCGTCGAGCTGTCGTCGGTGTCCACCTGAGCCTCCAGCGTCCGGGGGCGGCGGACGAACCGCCGCCCGGGTGTGTGGTGGGCCGGGTTCCAGCCGGCAGTCAGCGCTCGCCCGCCTGGTCCACGACGATCGCCAGGCGGGCGAGCACCCCCTGTGCCTCTCCTCGCGTGATGACGCCACGGTCGACGGTGGCCTCGACCTCGGCCTGCAGCACGACGGGCCGCAGGAACCAGGGGCCGGGCTCGCGGACGGGCTGTGCCATTCAGCGCCTCCTCGACGCGCGGTACGGCGATGCGCCCCGCACCCTCACCATGCTCGAGTGTCGGACCACGAGGATCGTCGGAGTTCATCCCGGACGGGTGGTCGCGGCCCCTCGGGCTGCTCGGCAGGAGGACCTGCCGGTCAGCGCCGCGGTGCCCGCGGCGGCGTGCCGGGCGGCCGGGCTGTGTGCGCTGCGCCGGTACAGGTCGGTTCCGGATTCGGAACGTTCGTCACCCGCCACCTCCCACGTCCGGCGCCTCGTGCAGGAGACGGTCACAGACGGGTCGACGGTGGCCCGTTCCGAGATGAGCCGGCGTCCTTCTCGGAGAAGGATCACCTGTGGCCACCCCTGCACCGGTGCCGTCGGTACCTCGGCGTTCACCCTGCGGGGATGACACACGGCCCGGCCACTGCACGCACGCTGTCCGACGTCGGACGGCACAGTGGTGTGGCGCTCTCCGTCCGGGCAGAGGAGGTCAGCGTGCTCAGGCGGATGTCCCAGATGCCGGCGGGGACTATCGGGTTCGAGGCAGCCGGGAAGGTCGACGACGACGACTTCGAGGACGTCGTGGCGCCGGTCCTGCGCCAGGAGATCGCACGGGGGGCGAAGCTGCGGCTCCTCTACCTCTTCGGACCAAGGCTTCACGACTACGAGGCCGACGAGTTCCAGGAGGAGGTCGCGTTCGCCGTGCGCCACCCCACCGCCTACGAACGGGTGGCGGTCGTCAGCGACGAGACCTGGTTGCGGCCCGCGCTGCGCGTGCTCTCGCTTCTCGTTCCCGGCCGGCTGCGCGGCTTCCCGGTCGCCGAGCTCGAGGCGGCGAAGCGATGGGTCTCGGCCGAGGAGCACGAGCGCACCGCAGCCGACTCGACCGAGCCCCCGGTCATCTCCGCCACCTCAGGCCACGCCGCCGATCGCGGACCGGCTGCTCCCGAAGGAGGACCGACATGATCGGAGGGCCGTGACGGTGCGACTGGTTGCCGCGCTGCTGCTCAATCCGAGCTGTCGAGGCGCTCGCCTGCAGCTCTGGGCCGGCATCGTCCGGACCGTGGTGCGCCACGGCGGAACCGTGACGAGATGACCCTACGGGCCATTGTCTCCGATCTGATGCCACGGACGCTCACGGAGCTGGCCGAGCTCGTGGCGATCCCGTCGGTCGCCGATCCGCGCCAGTTCCCGCCGGAGGAGTGCACCCGGGCGGCGACCTGGGTGGCCGACGCCTTCCGGGATGTGGGCTTCGACGACGTACGACTCGCCGAGACACCGGACGGCAGCTCCGCGGTCGTCGGCTCGCGGCCGTGCGGTGTGCCGGGCGCACCGACGGTGCTGCTGTACGCGCACTACGACGTGCAGCCCCCGCTGGACGAAGGATCGTGGCGCACCCCGCCGTTCCGGCTCACGAACGTCGACGGCCGCCTGTACGGGAGGGGCGCAGCCGACTGCAAGGGGAACATCCTCATGCACCTCACCGCGCTGCGAGCCCTCGGCGACGAGGTTCCCGTCGACCTGAAGCTGGTCGTCGAGGGCTCCGAGGAGCAGGGCACCGGCGGGCTCGAGGCGTTCGTCCCCGAGCACGCGGACCTGCTGAGCGCCGACGCGATCATCGTCGCCGACACCGGGAACGCGGCGGTCGGCTCGCCCGCGGTCACGGTGAGCCTGCGGGGTGTGGTCGATCTCGTCGTGACCGTGGACGCACTGGAATCGGAGCTGCACTCCGGCGTGTTCGGTGGGGCGGTCCCCGACGCCCTCACCGCCCTCGTCGCCATGCTGGCGACCCTGCACGACCAGCACGGGAACACGACCGTGCGGGGCCTGCCCAACACCCAGGTCTGGCCGGGGGCGTCCTACCCGGAGACCCAGTTCCGCGTCGACGGCGGCCTCCGCAGACGGACGCCGGTGCTCGGCGACGGCACCATCGCCGACATGCTCTGGGCCCGCCCCTCGCTCTCGCTGCTCGGGATCGACTGCCCCCCGGTCGTCGGCTCCGCCGCCGCGCTCGTGCCGCGGGCCAGGGCCCGCCTGAGCCTGCGCGTCCCACCGGGCGTGACCCCCGAGGAGGCCGGCCAGGCCATCGTCTCGCACCTGCTCGAGGTGGCCCCGTGGCAGATCGAGGTCACGGTCGAGATCGACGCGACCGGCCATCCGTTCCGCGCGGCCACGGACGGGCCCGCCCACCGTGCCATGACCGAGGCCATGCGCACCGTCTACGGCGCGCCCGTCTCGCAGCTGGGCCAAGGCGGCTCGATCCCGCTCTGCACCGTCCTGGCGACGACCTACCCCGAAGCGGAGATCCTGCTCATCGGGGTCGAGGAACCGTCCTGCCGGATCCACGCTCCCAACGAGAGCGTCGCCCCTGAGGAAATCGCCGACATGGCACTCACGGAGGCGTCGTTCCTGCTCGGCTACCCGCCTGCGAGACAACGACGATGACCTACTCGATCCTCGGCCTCGACCCCGCCAACGGCGACCTGGGCGTCGCCGTGCAGTCGAAGTTCCCCGGCGTCGGAGGCCTCGTCCCGTACGGTGAAGCAGACGTCGGCGTGGTCGCGACCCAGGCTTTCGGGAATCCCCGGCACGGCACCGTGGGGCTGACCCTCCTCCGATGCGGTGCCACTCCCGCTCAGGCCCTCGACGTCCTGCTCGGCGGCGATCCTGAACGACGCCGGAGGCAGTTCGCGCTGATCGACCGGCACGGCGGCGTCGCCTGCCACACCGGCGCCGAGCTGCACTCCTGGGACGGATGGGCAGGCAGCGCCCGCGGTCGGGACTGCCTCGCCCTCGGCAACGGACTCGCCGGCGGCGACGTCGTCGACCGGATGGTCGCGACGTTCGACGCCTCTCACGGCTGCCTGGCCGAACGGCTCATCGCGGCCCTCGAGTCGGGCGAGCGGGCGGGCGGCGACATACGCGGGCAACAGTCCGCCGCGCTGCTGGTCGTCAGGCGGGACGGCGGCTATGGATCACTGGACGACCGGCACGTCGTGATCTCGATCTACGACCACGCCCGGCCGATCGAGGAGCTGGTCAGGTGCTACGCCCTGCACAGGCTCTCGTACTTCCCGAGCGACCCGGACGAGCTCGTCCCGATCGGTCCCGAGCTCGCGGTCGAGCTGAAGACACTGATGGCCGGACGCGGCTTCTACGCCGGTGTACTCGACGACAGCTGGGATTCCGCTGATCGGCGACGGTTCGAACTCTTCCTCGGGAGCGAGAACTACGACAACCGCATCAACGGCGGTGAGCTGCTCGATCTCGAGGTCCTCGCTGACCTCCGCCGGCGCTACGGCCACCCGGAATCGCCCTCCTCGGATGACACCGCGGCCCCTCCAGGGCAGTTCGGTGGTCCGTGTCGTTCCGCAGAAAGGACGTGACCAGATGTGCCGTTGGATGGCGTATCTCGGCGACCCGATCCTCGCCGACGACCTGCTGTTCCGGCCGGAGCACTCGATCATCGACCAGAGCCTGCACGCCCGGCTCGGCGGAGGGATCACGACCAACGGCGACGGTTTCGGCATCGGATGGTACTCCCCCGGCGACACCTCCCCGGCGGTGTTCAAGAGTACCCATCCGGCCTGGAACGACGAGAACCTGCGCGAGGTCGCTCCCCGGATCCGCACTCCGCTACTGTTCGCGCACGTCCGCGCATCGAGTGGGACCCCGGTCCAGCGCAGCAACTGCCATCCCTTCCGGTTCGGCCGGTGGTTGTGGATGCACAACGGCTCGCTCGCCGAGTTCCCGCAGGTCAGGCACGCCCTACAGATGGCGGTGGACCCGTCGCTGTACCCGCTGATCGAGGGCAACACCGACACCGAGACCCTCTTCTTCCTGGCACTCTCCTTCGGTCTGACGGAGGACCCGCCCGCAGCGGTCGCCCGAGCGGTCGGCTTCGTCGAGCAGGTCGGGTCGCGCCACGACATCGAACACCCGGTGCACATGACCGCAGCCGCCACGGACGGCGAGTCGATCTGGGTCTTCCGCTACTCGAGCGAGAAGGCGACGAGCTCGCTCTACTTCTCCAACGACGTGGTGCAGGTCCGCCGCCTCTACCCGGACCTCCGGTCCCTCGAGCGGCTGGGCACCGACACCCGGTTCGTCGTCTCGGAACCACTGCGCGACCTGCCAGGAGCATGGACCGACGTCCCAGAGGCCTCCTGGGCGCTCATCCGGCGCGGTGAGCAGGAGGTCCACTCGTTCCAACCGACCGTCCCCGCCTGACTGCCGCGGTTCGTCGGACGCTGCGCGACCCTGTGGTCGGGGCGTGCAGATCCGGGTCGAGGCCCGGGTGGGCGCGCAGGCGCCGGGACTCGGCGAGCGACGCCGGCGAGGGCGGGCGGCGGCTCTTGTGGGTGGTCAGCCCGCAAGGGCGGGTGGCGTTCCGCGGAACTCCTACTCGGTGACCGCGGCTCCTCGGTGGACGTCTTCTGCGGACGCTGCGCCCTCCCTGGCCTAGGCCGCCGAGGTGTCTGGCTCGCGGGCTCTCCGGCCGACGACGAGCAGGCCGATGCCGAAAGCGAGGACGACGAGCTGGAGGGCGATACCGACGATGTCCTGGAAGCCGCTCTCCAGGCCCTCGTAGCCGATGGAGACTCCGATGGCGAGAGAGAGCATGCCGCCGACCGCGAGCAGCACGCCGAGCCAGTTCGGGAGGAGGCGGCTCACTACGGCCGCAGCGCCCACCAGCACGAAGGCCACGCCGAGCAGGACCCGGAAGTAGCTCTGGACGCCCCACTCGATCCAGCGGGTGGTTTCGGCATCGGCAAAGCGGGTCGGCTTCTCGATCTCCGCCGCAGCGGCCCACGCGTCGACGTTCTGCTTGAGCGTGACGCCATCCACCGCTTGAAGAACGGCCCAGGCCCCGGCGCTCGCGATGATCGCCCCAGCCGCCAGCAGCGCGAGATAGGGCGTCTCGTTGCAGGGCGTGGCAGAGCACGAGCAACCCGGAGAGGGCCACGAGCACAAGGACGAATTCCGCGAGATGGGTAGCGACCCAGGCGCCGCTCGCCGCGTACCCGGCGAAGATCGCCTCGTGATTGTCTTCCTCTCCGGTCGGATGCAAGAGCATTCGCTGAACAGCGTTCACGACGAAGCCGCCGAGCAGTAGCGCGCCGCTGACGGTCAGCACACTGCGGTCTGACGAACTTGCTGCTCGCACACTCATCGCCGCGATCCTTTCGCTGCGACCCAAATGGCCCCGCCTCTGACCGCCGACGTACCGGTTCACGCTGTCCCAGAAAGCGCAGCGAACCGCAGAGGAAAAATGGCCCGCGCAGTGAGGCGGAAGTCCCGCCCGGCTGATTCCCTTCGGTCCGCGGCCGGCTCGTCGTGGAACGAGCCGGCCGCACTGACCATCTAAAAGTCGGCGAGAGCTCGCTGGGGTGTTAGCGCGCCGTTGGGCGGAACCTCCGCAGCCGCAGGCTGTTGCCGACGACGAACACCGAGCTGAACGCCATCGCCGCGCCGGCGAGCATCGGGTTGAGCAGCCCGAGGGCGGCCAGCGGCAGCGCGGCGACGTTGTAGGCGAACGCCCAGAACAGGTTGCCCTTGATCGTCCGGAGAGTGCGCCGGGACAGCCGGATTGCGTCGGCCGCGGCGCGTAGGTCGCCGCGGACCAGAGTGATGTCGGCGGCCTCGATAGCGACGTCGGTGCCGGTGCCCATGGCCAGCCCCAGGTCGGCCTGGGCGAGGGCGGCGGCGTCGTTGACGCCGTCGCCGACCATCGCGACGACCTTCCCGCGGGCCTGCAGGTCCTCGACGACCTTCAGTTTCTCGGTGGGCAGCACCTCGGCGACCACCGTGTCCGGGCCGGGGTCGATGCCGACCTCCCGAGCGACGGCCTCGGCCGCTGCGCGGTTATCCCCGGTGAGCAGGATCGGGGTGAGCCCCAGTCCCTTCAGCTGGGCGATCGCCTCGGCCGAGGTGTCCTTGACGGTGTCGGCCACCACCAGGACCGCGCGGGCCCGGCCGTCCCAGGCGACCGCGACGGCGGTACGCCCCTTCGCGGCCTCCGCCTGCACGGCCCGGACCAGGTCCTCGGGCAACGGCTGGCTCCACTGCTCCAGCAGCGTCGGTCGTCCGACGAGCACGGCGTGCCCGTCGACCAGGCCCTGCACGCCCAGGCCCTCGTGGTTGACGAACTCCGCCACGGCGGGCAGCTCGCCGAGCCGGTCGCGGGCCGCGCGCGCGACCGCGGCGGCGACCGGGTGCTCGGAGGCGTTCTCCAGCGCCCCGGCCAGCCGCAGCACCTCGTCCTCGGTGGCGCCGGCAGCGGTGTGGACCGCGGTCAGCGACATCCGGCCGCTGGTGACCGTGCCGGTCTTGTCGAGCACGACGGTGTCCACCCGGCGCGTGGATTCCAGGACCTCCGGGCCCTTGATCAGGATGCCGAGCTGGGCGCCGCGGCCGGTGCCGACCAGCAGCGCCGTCGGGGTGGCCAGCCCGAGCGCGCACGGGCAGGCGATGATCAGGACCGCCACCGTGGCGGTGAACGCGGCTGCCGCGCCGGCCCCGCTACCCAGCCAGAACCCGAGGGTGACCGCGGCGAGCGCGATGACGATCGGCACGAACACCCCGGAGATCCGGTCGGCCAGGCGCTGGACCTGTGCTTTGCCGGTCTGCGCGTCTTCGACCAGCTTGGCCATCTGCGCGAGCTGGGTGTCCGACCCGACCCTGCGGGCCTGCACCACGAGCCGGCCGCCGGCGTTGATCGTGGCCCCGACGACCTCGTCGCCGACGCCGATCTCGACCGGCACGGACTCGCCGGTGAGCATCGACGCGTCGACCGCGGAGCTGCCTTCGACCACGGTCCCGTCGGTGGCGATCTTCTCCCCGGGCCGGACCACGAAGCGGTCGCCGACGGCCAGCTCGCCGACCGGGATCCGCACCTCGCGACCCCCGCGCAGCACCGCCACGTCCTTGGCGCCGAGCTCGAGCAGGGCGCGCAGGGCCGCGCCGGCGCGGCGCTTGGAGCGGGCCTCGAAGTAGCGTCCGGCCAGGATGAACGTGGTGACTCCGGCGGCGACCTCGAGGTAGATGTTGCCCGCCCCGTCCGACGGGCTGATCGTGAGCTCGAACGGGTGCGTCATGCCCGATGTGCCGGCGGTGCCGAACAGCAGCGCGTAGAGCGACCAGGCGAAGGCCGCGAGGGTGCCCAGCGAGATCAGCGTGTCCATGGTCGCGGCGCCGTGGCGCAGGTTCGCCCAGGCCGCGCGGTGGAACGGCCAGGCCGCCCACACGATCACCGGTGCGGCCAGGGTCAGCGAGATCCACTGCCAGTAGGTGAACTGCAGCGCCGGGACCATCGCCAGGACGACGACCGGCACGGACAGCACGATCGAGACCAGCAGCCGTTGGCGGGCGCCGCGCAGCTCGTCTTGCTCCCGAACGGTGTCGTCGCCGCGTCCGTTCGGGCCCGACGGGGTGCCGGGTCCCGGCGCGGGCGGCTCGGGCAGGCGTGCGTGGTAGCCGGCGGCCTCGACGGTCGCGACGAGCTCGTCGGTGCCGATCCCGTCGGGGGCGCTGACCTTCGCCTTCTCGGTCGCGTAGTTGACCGAGGCGCTCACCCCGTCGAGCTTGTTGAGCTTGCGCTCGATCCGGTTGGCACACGATGCACAGGTCATACCGGTGATCGCGAGTTCGACCTCGGTCACGGTGGCGGAGTCAGTCGGGTCGCCCGCGGGTGCGGAGGTGTGGCTGGTGGTGGACATCAGTGCCCCCCTCCTGCGCCCGCGGAGTGGGCGTCGTCGTGCGGAGTGGTACCCGTTGCGCCGGCGGGTTGTGCCGCCGGCGGGGCCGGTTCGGGTGTCGGATCGGCTGCCGTGCCGGGGGGCCCGGTGGGCAGGGTGAACTCGGCGGTGCGGACGGTGCCGGCATGCTGGAAGTCCAGGAACAGCCGGTAGGTTCCGTCGGAGGGCACCTCGGCGAAGAACCGGATCTGCGGGCCGGACGTTGTGCGGCCGTCGCCGGGGCTGCCGTCGGGGTGCACGTGCAGGTACGCGAGATCGGACTCGCGCAGCGCCACGAGGTGCCCGTAGGCGCCCAGGTATGGCTGGAGATCGCTCACCGGCGCGCCCTCGCGGGTGACCGTGAGCGTCAGCGGGGAGGACCGCCCGGCGGTCAGCTCGCCGTCGAGGCGGACCTGGTAGCCGTCGACCTCGGCGACCCGGCTGGTCCCGTGGCTGATCGGGTCGTAGCCGCCGGCCGCGGACAGGTCGACGCCCAGGGTGGTCGCCGCCCCGCCGGTGGGGGTGAAGTCGGCGAAAGCGCGGTAGACCCCGCCCGCGGGCAGGTCGAGCCGCGTCCGCCAGGTGCCGTCGGGGTCCATGGTCGGGTGCAGGTGCTGGAAACCGGTGGTGTCGCGGCGCACGACGATCAGGTGCAGCCGCTTCGTGTGCTCCTCGTCGAACGCGGTGACCGGGGCCCCGTTCGGGCCGGTGATGCGGAACGCGAAGTCGTTGGTGGTTCCCGTGCTCAGCGTCGAGGCGGTGGGCGTGAGGGTGTAGCCGCCCCTGCTCGACGCCAGCCCGGCGGGCTGGTCTGCGGTCTCCGGGACGGCGCCGCTGTGGGTGTCCCCGTGCCCGGCGTTCTCGGTGCCGGGCTGGCCCGCGTGCCCGGCCGTCTGCGCGGCGGGGGCGGGGGTGGTGAGGGGACCGACAGCGGATCCGGTCGCGTACGCCCCGACGGTGAGCAGGGCGAGCGCCGCGCCGTAGGCGGAGAGCTTCGCAAGAGTGTTCATGGGTCCGATCCCTTGCTAGGGGCCCCGTCGAACGGCGCGCGCCGCGACGGGCCGGAGGGTCACGCGGTGGTGAGCTGGTAGCCGGCCTCTTCGACAGCCGCGCGGACGTCGGGGTCGTCGACCGGGGTGTCGCTGGTGACGGTGACCGCGCCGGTCGGCAGGTCGACGGCGACATCGCGGACGCCGCGGAGCTCGCCGACCTCCTCGCGCACCGAGGCGACGCAGTGCCCGCAGGTCATCCCGGTGACGGTGTAGGGGCTGGTGGCCATGACGTGTGCCCTTCTTCTCCTGCCGGTCCGCACCGGAGCGGGCGGACACGACGAACTGAGCAGCCGGCGGCGCCGGTGCTGGGGTGACGGGGATCGGCCAGGCGGTGGAGGTGCCGCGCATGCGGCGCCTCCACCCTGGTCAGGACTTGACCAGGCGGGCGATCGCGGCGCTGGCCTCGGCGACCTTCTGGTCGGCGACCTGGCCGCCCTCGGCGACCGCGTCGGTGACGCAGTGCTTGAGGTGCTCGTCGAGCAGGTTCAGCGCCACGGCCTCCAGGGCCTTGTTCACCGCGGCGACCTGGGTGAGCACGTCGATGCAGTACTTGTCCGACTCGATCATCTTCGTGATGCCCCGGACCTGGCCCTCGATCCGGCGCATCCGCTTGAGGTGGCTGTCCTTGTTGTCCGCGTACCCGTTCACGGCGACTCCTCCTGGTCCAACTGATGCTCACCATACCCTAGGGGGGTACCGTAGGTGAGAGGTTGTCGTGGCTCAGGCGCTCCTCGAGAGGATCGACCTCACCGGCCCCGAGCCGGACCTCGCGGGCTCCCGCCCGGCGGAGAGCACGGGCGGCGACCATGGGCGTCGGACGCCTCGCGGTCGTCGCGCCCGTGTAGTCCCTTCACCCCCTCGGGGTGAGGCCCGCGCGCCGGAGGGGTTGCGACGGTCCGTCCGTGACGGGCTGGTGACGTGGAGGGGGCAGGGTGGCTGCTGATCTGACAGACCGAACCGACTTCGAGAACGCGAACCGCGGCCTGATCGCACGCCTGGAGCCCGGTGTGATCAAGGCCGCGGACGGCAAGGTCGTCTACGACGCCGACGTCTACACCCGGACGATGGCCGGCGACTGCCCCGACACCGTCCATCCGAGCCTCTGGCGACAGAGCCAGCTCACGGCGATCCAGGGGCTGTTCGAGGTCACCGAGGGCATCTACCAGCTCCGCGGCATCGAGCTGTCGAACATGACCCTGGTCGAGGGCGACACCGGCGTGATCGTGATCGACCCCGCGGTGTCGGCCGAGGTCGCGGCGGCCGGACTGGCGCTCTACCGCACCCACCGCGGGGACCGGCCGGTGACGGCGGTGATCTACACCCACTCTCACATCGACCACTTCGGCGGCGTGCTCGGCGTGGTCGACGCCGACACCGACGTCCCGATCGTCGCGCCCGCCGGGTTCCTGGAACACGCGGTCTCGGAGAACGTCTACGCCGGCGTCGCGATGCTCCGGCGCGGCATGTACCACACCGGGATGGGGCTGCCGGTGACCGCGACCGGCACCATCGGGGTCGGCCTCGGGCCCGGCACGTCCACGGGGACGGTCGGGCTGATCGCACCCACACACGACATCACCCACACCGGCCAGCAGGAGACGCTCGACGGGGTCCGGATCGACTTCCAGATCACCCCCGGCACCGAGGCGCCGTCGGAGATGAACTTCCACTTCCCCGACAAGCGCGCGCTGTGCCTGGCCGAGAACGTCACCCACAACCTGCACAACCTGTTGACCCTGCGCGGGGCCGAGGTCCGCGACGCGCGCAGCTGGTCGCGCTACATCAACGAGGCGATCGACCTGTTCGCCGACGGGACCGACGTCGCGTTCGCCTCGCACCACTGGCCGACCTGGGGCTCGGACGAGGTCGTGAAGCTGATGACCGAGCAGCGCGACCTCTACGCCTTCCTGCACGACCAGACCCTGCGCCTGATGAACCAGGGCCTCGTCGGCAGCGAGATCGCGGAGCAGATCGAGATGCCTCCCGCCCTCGAGGCCGCGTGGCACACCCACGGCTACTACGGCTCGGTCAGCCACAACGTCAAGGCGATCTACCAGCGCTACCTCGGCTGGTACGACGGCAACCCGGCACACCTCTGGCAGCACCCGCCGGAGGCTGCCGCCAGCCGCTACGTCCAGGTCATCGGCGGTGTCGACGCCACCGTCGCCCGGGCGCAGGAGTTCGCGGACGACGGCGACCTCCGCTTCGCGGCCGAGCTGGCGAGCCATGCTGTGTTCGCCGATCCCTCGCACGACGCGGCCAAGAACCTGCTCGCGGACGTGTTCACCCGCCTCGGCCACGGATCCGAGTGCGGCACCTGGCGGAACAACTACCTGACCGGCGCGCAGGAGCTGGGCGGCGAGGTCGTCACGGCGATGGTCAGCGCGGCCGGCATGGCGTCGGCGCTCACCATCACCCAGCTGTTCGACAGCCTCGCCATCCGTATCGACGGGAAGCGGGCCTGGGACACCACCACGTCGATCCGCTGGCACTTCACCGACACCGGCGAGACCTATCGGATGGAGCTGTCCAACGGCGTGCTCACCCACCATCCGACGACACGGACGCCACCCGCCGACCTCGTCGTCACCCTGACCAAGGCCCAGCTCCTGGGGATGCTCGCCGGCGCGAGCCCGGACGGCGTGGCGTTCGACGGCGACCCGAAGACGTTCGCCATGATCGCCGGCCTCACGGACGATCCCGACCCGAGCTTCGCGATCGTCACACCCTGACGGGGCCGGAACCGGACACCGCCGCCGCCACGGGCCCGACCGCGGCGGCGGTCGCGACGGCAATGCCCGCGAACCCCTGCGCGGCGGTCGAGACCAGCAGCACGCGCCGCTGAACGTTCGGTGCGGTCTCGTGCAACGTGTCGCCCGCCGATCCGTACGCAGGCGCGTACGGGTTGGTGGCTCGGGGCGAAGGTGTCGGGCTCATCTCAACATCTCCACCTCGTGGGTCTACCGGATCACGCGCAACGCCGTCATCGACGAGTACCGCCGCGCCGACCGCGACCGTACGCGCCGCGGCGTCCTGCTCGACGACGCGCCCGAGACCGACCGCCGTCAATCCCGAGGACGAGACGCCGTCCGCGCTCGACGAGCTCGCCGTCTGCATGCGTCCGCTGCTCGAGCGCCTGCCTCCCGAGCAGCGCCGGGCCCTGGAGCTGTCCGACCTCGACGGGCTGAGCCAGAGCGACGCGGCCCGGCGCGAGGGCGTGTCGGTGTCCGGGATGAAGTCGCGGGTGCAGCGCGGCCGGCGCCGGCTCGCCGAGCTGCTCGACCGGTGCTGCCGGCTCACCCTCGACGCGCGCGGCGTGCCGATGGACTACGACCAGCCGGCGGACTGTCGCTGCGCCTAATACGACCCGGGCGTCGCTCGTCGACCACCCGTCGCCCCTATCCCACGTCGAGGACGGCCGACACTCGGCTCTCCACACGTTCCTGCCTCGCCACGCGACGCAGACTCTTCTCGATCACGCTCGTGGTGCACAGCGAGGCCGGCAAGGAATCGGTCTTCTCCACGAGAAGCGGCGCCAACCCGGGGTAGCAACTCGCCGGTCCACTCACTCTGGTCGCGCTGCGTGTCGCCTCTGCACGTCGAACATCAGAAGTGCGGCGCGAGCCAGATGTCTCGCGCCGCACCACCAGGGGCCAGCCGCCGGCGGCCCCCCACCGCGAGGCAACGCCCGCCCACCGCTCGTCGTGGTTACTGGCAGCCGCAGCCACCACCAGCGGTGGCCTCATTGCCGCAGCACGCGGACTTCCGGCTGCTGTCGCAACACGTGGTCTGCTTCTGCACGCTGCAACAGCCCACTGCCTCGGTCGTCGCGACGGTGGCACTCGAGCTCTGCGAACCCGCGGAACGAAACTCCTCGTTGCACATCTGAACTCCTTGCTCGGCGACTCGGACACCACGACAGACGCCGAAGGCAGCGGAAGGACGCACTTCCACGCGCGGCGTCGCCGAACAACCCGGAAAGCGATCGCCGATCTACGGACCGCCCCCGGGGCCGTCGTCGCCCCCGACGCTGTCGAGTTCGGACTGCGATCCGGCATCAACCAACTCGGCCTCGACTTCGTCCCGCTCACCTGGAGGCACACGACGTAGCCCTGGGCGCGTCCGACCTCGGCTCAGCCCAGCCGTGTGAGCTGAAGGGGCAGGACGGAGGCGACCACCAGGAGAAGATTCGGTCTTTCGAGTCGTGCCGTCGACAGGTCGACGAGCCCAGGGCGGCCGTGCCAACCCGACGACCTCCCGGAGGGCCACCACGCGCCCACCCGTGGGCGGAGCTGGCGTAGCTCGAGAACATCTACGGCCATCTGTGGCCGACCGCCGAGCACTGCACGCGGGCCGCGACTGATCGGCTGTAGACGGAGGCTGTGGGCGATCCTGCGGACTCCCTGCGGACCAAAGGCGGACTGGAGGTGCGATGACGAGCGCAGACAGCCCGGCTACACGTTGAAGCGGAACTCCACCACGTCCCCGTCCTGCATGACGTAGTCCTTGCCCTCCATGCGGACCTTGCCCGCGGACTTGGCGGCGTTCATCGAGCCGGCGGCGACGAGGTCGTCGTAGGAGACGATCTCGGCCTTGATGAAGCCCTTCTCGAAGTCCGAGTGGATCACGCCGGCGGCCTGGGGGGCCGTGTCGCCCTGGTGGATCGTCCAGGCGCGGGCCTCCTTGGGCCCGGCGGTGAGGTAGGTCTGCAGGCCCAGGGTGCGGAAGCCCGCACGGGCGAGCGAGTAGAGGCCGGGTTCGGGCTGGCCGATCGACTCGAGCAGCTCGCGGGCCGACTCCTCGTCGAGCTCCAGCAGCTCGGACTCGACCTTGGCGTCGAGGAACACGGCCTCGGCGGGGGCGACGAGGTCGGTGAGCTCCTTCTTGCGGGTCTCGTCCGTGAGGACGCCCTCGTCGGCGTTGAACACGTAGAGGAACGGCTTGGTGGTCAGCAGGGTCAGCTCGCGCAGCGGGGCGGGGTCGACTCCGGCCTGGAACAGCGTGCGGCCCGAGTTGAGGACCTCCGCGGCGGCCTCGGCCGCGGCCAGGACCTCCCGGCGGTCCTTCTGCATCCGGGCTTCCTTGGTCAGCCGCGGGATCGCCTTGTCCAGCGTCTGCAGGTCGGCCAGGATCAGCTCCGTCTCGATGACCGAGATGTCGGAGCCGGGGTCGACCTTGCCGTCGACGTGGACCACGTCGTCGTCGGCGAACACCCGCACGACCTGGCAGATCGCGTCGGACTCGCGGATGTTGGCGAGGAACTTGTTGCCCAGCCCGGCGCCCTCGGAGGCGCCCTTCACGATCCCGGCGATGTCGACGAACGAGACCGTGGCCGGCACGACCTTGGCCGACGCGAACATCTCGGCCAGCTTGTCGAGGCGGGAGTCCGGCAGCGGCACCACCCCGACGTTGGGCTCGATCGTGGCGAACGGGTAGTTCGCCGCGAGCACGTCGTTGCGCGTCAGGGCGTTGAACAGGGTCGACTTGCCGACGTTGGGCAGCCCGACGATGCCGAGGGTGAGGGACACGAGCGTCCAGGGTAGTCGTCCCGCCCCGCCGGCTCCGGACCCCTCGTACCGGACCCGGCGGGGCGAGTCACACGGCGGCGAGCTCCAGGGCCTGCCGCGGGATGGTGGGCGTGCCCTGCCGCTCGGCCAGGTAGCGGCGCAGGGTGGTCAGGGCGCGGTGCTGGGTGACGCGGACGGAGCCGGGCGTCGAGCCCAGCACGGCCGCGGTCTCGGCCGCCGACAGGCCCTCGATGAGCCGCAGGCGCAGCACGTCGCGGTGCCGCTCGGGCAGGCGACCGAGCAGCCGCTGCACCATCCGTGCCTGCTCGGCACGCAGGCTCAGCTCGTCCGGGGCGTCGGCCGTCGAGACGCTGTCCGGCACCTCGTCGGTGAGGTCGATGCGGGAGATGCCGCGCCGCCGCACCGTGTCGACGATCTTGTTGCGGGCGATCGTGAACGCCAGCGCCAGGAAGGGACCCGAGTCGAGGTCCGCCTTCGGCAGCGCCTTGAACAGGGCGATCATCGTGTCCTGCGCCATGTCCTCGGCCGAGGTCGCGTCGCCGGCGCCCTGGGCGAGCCGCACGCGGCAGTAGCGCAGCACCGGCGGGTGCACCGCGGCCATCAGGTCCTCGCAGGCGCGGCGGTCGCCGGTCGCGGCTGCGCGGGCGAGCCGGTCGATCCGGGCGGAGGGCTCCTCGGTCGCGGGTGCCTGGTCGGCGGGGCGCATGACGTCCTTCCCGACGACCGGGGCGTCCGGCCGTCACAGGAGAGACTTCTCCGACCCGCCGCGCGGATACATCCGGCGAGCCTGCCGAGCGGGAGCGGTGCTGCCCGCGGGTCGAGGTGGTGCTGGCACCACCACCCGATCGGGTTCCGCTGCTCCGTCCGGGCTAACGCGAGCCCGCGGCCGTCGATAGCCCGGGTACCGGACGACGGAAGGGGCGGGACGTGACGGCGGGTGCGGTGGGACGGACGGCGATCGCGGGGACGGTGCTGGCGGCGCTGTCCGGCAGCACGATGACGGCGGTCTCGCTGTCCGCGACGAGCGCGCCCGTGCCGCTCCCGACCTTCGCCGCGGCCGCGGTCTCCGAGATCCCGGAGGCCCCCGAGGTCCCGGCCGCCCCCGTCGCGGCTCCCGAACCTGCGGGGGCCGGTGTCGTCGACGGCGGCACGCTCGCCGCGATCGCGCTCACTCCCGCGATCGCGGCCGCGGCGCAGCCCGTCGCGGCGCCGGTCCCCGCCGTCGCCGAGCCGGTGGCCGTGGCCCGGCGGCAGAGCGCCGCGGCGGACCGCCGCCCGGGTGAGGGCCGGCGCGAGCGGGAGCGGCAGGCCGTCGCCGAACGCCTGTCCCCGGACACCCGCGCGAACATCCGCCGCGCCTGCGCGATGGGGATGCTCGACGGGAACCTCTGCCGCCTGGGCTGACGTAGCACGGCGATCACCCCTGGTGGTGGCGCACGGGAACCGGAGCAGAGCCCCACGCACGTGTCCGATTCCCGCCAGAGCGGGGTGGCGCGGGGTGGCAGAGTCGTTCCCGTGCTGGACATCGAACGCTGCTACCGGGCCGTCGCCGCGCGCGACCCGCGGTTCGACGGCGTCTTCATCACGGCGGTGCGCACGACCGGCATCTACTGCCGGCCCTCGTGCCCCGCGACCACACCCAAGCGCCGCAACGTCGAGTTCTTCCCGACCGCGGCCGCCGCGCAGCAGCAGGGCTACCGGGCCTGCCGGCGCTGCCTGCCCGACGCCGTCCCGGGCTCACCGGACTGGAACAGCCGGTCCGACCTCGCCGCCCGGGCGATGCGGCTCATCGCCGACGGCCTCGTCGAACGCTCCGGGGTCGCCGGCCTGGCCACCGCGCTGGGCTACTCGGAGCGCCACCTGACCCGGATCGTCACCGCCGAGCTCGGGGCGGGGCCCTTGGCGCTGGCCCGGGCGCACCGCGCCCACACCGCCCGCCTGCTCATCGAGACGACGCCGATGTCGATGGCGGACATCGCGTTCGCCGCCGGCTTCGCGAGCGTCCGCCAGTTCAACGACACCGTGCGCGAGGTCTACGCGGTCACGCCGAGCGTGCTGCGGCGGGAGTCCTCCGGACGCGGCCCGACGCCCGTCGCCGGGACGCTGAGCCTGCGGCTCCCGCACCGCGAGCCGTTCGACGCCGATGGGCTCCTCGCCCACTTCGCCGGCCGCGCGCTGGCCGGGTCGGAGTCCGTGGCGGACGGGGTCTACCGGCGGACGCTGCGGCTGCCGCACGGCCCGGCCGTCGTCGCCCTGCGGCTCGGCGACCACACGCCGGGCCACGTGCGGGCGGAGCTGCGGCTCACCGAACCCCGCGACCTCGGCCCGGCGGTGGCGCGACTGCGCCGGCTGCTGGACCTCGACGCGGACCCCGTCGCCGTCGACGAGCTACTGGCCGCGGACCCGGCGCTGGCGTCCTCCGTGGCGTCGACGCCCGGGATCCGGCTGCCGGGGGCGGCGGACGGGCTCGAGATCGCCGTCAAGGCCCTGCTGGGCCAACAGGTCTCGGTGTCCGCGGCGCGCACGACGGGGGCCCGGCTCGTCGCCGCACTCGGCGACCCGCTGCCCGCGGAGCTCGCCGGGGACGGCCCGGACCGGCTCTTCCCGCCGGCCGACCGGCTCGCCGAGCAGGTGGCCGCGACGGTGGGCGGCCCCGCCCGCCGGGGCGCCGCCCTCGCGGCGCTCGCGTCGGCCGTCGCCGACGGCTCGCTCGTGCTCGACGCCGGACGCGATCCCGCCGGCCTGCGGGCGGACCTGCAGGCCCTGCCCGGCGTAGGCCCCTGGACCGCCGGCTACGTCGCGATGCGGCTGCTCGGCGACCCCGACGAACCCCTGGTGTCCGATCTCGCCGTCCGCCGCGGTGCCGCGGCGCTGGGCCTGCCGTCCGACGTGGACGGTCTGACCCGGCACGCCGCCCGCTGGCGGCCCTGGCGGTCGTACGCCGCGACCCACCTCTGGCGCGCCGCCGCCCGGCCGGCCGCCGACCCGACCGTCTGGAGGACGGCATGAGCACCTGCACGACCCTCGACACCCCCGACGGCCCGTTCACCGTGGTCGTCGCCGACGACGGGGCGGTCCTCGCCTCGGGCTGGACCGCCGACCTCGACGACCTGGTCCCGCTGGTGCACACCGCGATCCGGCCGTCCACCGTGGAGCCCGGTGCGGGCGGCGCGGCCGCCGACGCCGTGCGCGCCTACTACGCCGGCGAGCTGTCCGCCGTGGACGGCGTGCCGGTGCGGCAGCGGTCCGGCGCGTTCCTGGAGCACGCCTGGGACGTGCTGCGGCAGGTCCCGGCCGGTGGCCCGGTGACCTACACCGAGTTCGCCGCGAAGGCCGGCCGCCCGGCCGCGGTGCGCGCCGCCGCCTCGGCCTGCGCCCGCAACGCCGCCGCGCTCTTCGTGCCCTGCCACCGAGTCTTGCGCACCGACGGGTCGCTCGGCGGTTTCCGCTGGGGCCTGCCGGTCAAGCGGTCCCTGCTCGACCGCGAATCCCGCTGAGCGAACGGCGCTCTCGCTCACACCTACCGAGCCAGAGCGCCGCTCGTCCCCGCGACCGTGGTGAGCTAGCGGCGCCGTCGCTCACCTACTGAGCGAGAGCGCCGCTCGCTCCTGATCGGACGACGCCAGTGCGCGCCGGTGCGCGGTTTTGTCGGGGGTCGGGTGCACCCTGCTGATCGTGGATCTCTCGAACGCGTTGCCGCTCCTGCTCGCCGGGCTCCTCCTGGGCCTGGCGGTCGGGGGCGGGCTGGCGTGGCTGCTGGCCGGGGCGCGGCACCGGGTCGCCACCGCGGAGGCCGCCCGCGCCACCGCCACCGCGTCGGCGGGCGCCCGGGCCGAGGCCGCGGCCTTCCGGGCCGAGCGGACCGGGCTGATGGAGCGCATCGAGGAGCTGCACGAGGAGGTGCGCACCGCCACGGAGCGGCTGCGGCGCGCGGAGTCGGACGTGTCGGCCACCCGGGCCGCGCTGAGCAGCGAGCGCGAGGCAGCACTCGAGCGCGAGCGGCTGCTCACCGCGCGGGACGCGGAGCTGCGCGAGACCTTCCAGGCGCTCTCGGCGGAGGCGTTGTCCCGCAACAACGAGCAGTTCGTGAGCCTCGCCGAGGGCCGCATCCGGGAGGCCGCCGCCGCGCTGCACGCCAAGGCGGAGCAGGACGAGGCGGCCCGCTCCACCGCGATCGGCAAGCTGCTCGACCCGATGGCGGCGGCACTGCAGCGCGTCGAGGGCCAGCTGCGCACCGTCGAACGCGAGCGGGAGGCGGCGTACGCGGGGCTCGTCGAGCAGGTCAAGGCGATGGCGCAGAACTCGGAGAAGCTGCGCGGCGAGACCCGGCAGCTGGTCACGGCGCTGCGCGCGCCGCAGGTCCGCGGGCGCTGGGGCGAGCTGCAGCTGGAGCGGATCGTGCAGCTCGCGGGCATGGTCGAGCACTGCGACTTCGCCACCCAGGTGACCGGCGAGGGGGTGGCCGAGGGCCAGGGCGGGGTGCGGCCGGACATGCTCGTGCACCTGGCCGGCGGCAAGCAGATCGTGGTCGACGCCAAGGTGCCGTTCGCGGCGTACCTGGAGGCCGTGGAGACCGAGGACCCGACGGTGCACCGCGAGAAGCTCCAGTCGCACGCGCGGCAGTTGCGGGCGCACGTGGACCAGCTGTCGGCGAAGGCCTACTGGGCGGCGTTCGAGCCGACGCCCGAGTTCGTGGTGCTGTTCGTGCCGGGCGACCCGTTCCTGGAGGCGGCGCTGCGGGCCGACCCCGCACTGCTGGAGCACGCCTTCGGGCGCAACGTCGTGATCGCGACCCCCACCACGTTGATCGCGCTGCTGCGCACCGTCGCGTACGGATGGCGGCAGGAGGCGTTGGCGCGCAACGCCGCGCAGGTGCACCAGCTGGGGCGGGAGCTGCACGGCCGGCTCGCCACCATGGGCACGCACGTCGCCAAGCTCGGGCGCAGCCTCGACGGCGCGGTCGAGAGCTACAACCGCACCGTCTCCTCGCTCGAGGCGCGCGTGCTCGTCACCGCCCGGAGGCTCACCGAGCTCAAGGTGTCCGAGGGCGACCTCGAGGCACCGGCGCCGGTCGAGCGGGTCCCGCGGGCGGTGTCGGCGCCGGAGCTGGTCGCCTCCGCGGGCGAGTCGTTGATCGCGCTGCACGAGCTGGTGCCCGACCCGGGTGCGCGGGACGCGGGCCGGGAGACCACCCGGGAGGGTGACGGCGGCGGATGGCAGACGCGCGAGCAAGGCCCGGAGGGGCCACGGGCTACCGTGAACGGGTGACGTCGCGCGACCCCTCCCCGCGGTCCTCCGGCGGTTGGCCGGTCCCCGAACGGTCCGCGTTGGCCACGGTCCTCGGCATCCCGCCCCTGGCGGCGATCGCGCTCGCCGTGGTGCTCACCGCGCTCGGCGTGTTCGTCGACGTGCTGCGGATCGGCACCCTCGGCGTGGTGTTCGGGATCGCCTACGTGGTGGGCTGCGTGCTCGCCGTGGGCTGGGTGCGCCGCCGCAACCTCTTCGGCCCGATGGTGCAGCCGCCGCTGCTGGTGGCGGTGCTGGTGCCGGTGATCGTGCTGCTGGTCGGCCAGACCGGCCCCGGGCTCACCGAGACCGTGCTCATGGTCGGGGCGCCGCTGGTCAACGGATTCCCGATCATGGCGGTGGCCACCGGCCTCACGCTGCTCATCGGTCTGCTGCGGCTGATCGTGCAGCGCACCGGCCCGGACGACGCCGTCAGCCGGCTCGGCCGCCTCGGGGTGCGCGGCCGGGACCGGGACCTCCCGGACGACGAGGAGGAGGAGGACGAGCCGCGGGTCAGCGGGCGGCGCGGCTCGGCCGGAGCTCGCGGGGCAGGGCGAACGTCAGGGTCTCCTCGGCGGTCGTGACCTCCTCGACCGACTCCCAGCCGCGCTCGGCGAGGTAGTCGAGGACCCCGCGCACCAGCACCTCGGGCACCGACGCACCGCTCGTCACGCCGACGGTCCGCACGCCCTCGAGCCAGGACTCGTCGATCTCGCGGGCGTAGTCGATGAGGTACGAGGCGCCGGCCCCGGCCTGCAGGGCGACCTCGACCAGCCGCACCGAGTTCGACGAGTTCGGCGAGCCGACGACCAGGACGAGGTCGCACTGCGGGGCCATGGCCTTCACCGCGACCTGGCGGTTCTGGGTGGCGTAGCAGATGTCGTCGCTCGGCGGGTTCTGCAGCGTGGGGAAACGCTCGCGCAGGGCGGAGACGGTGTCCATGGTCTCGTCGACCGACAGCGTGGTCTGCGAGAGCCAGACCACCTTCTCCGGGTCCCGCACGGTGACCTTGTCCGCGTCGGCGGCGCTCTCCACCAGCTGGATGTGGGTGGGGGCCTCGCCGGAGGTGCCCTCGACCTCCTCGTGCCCCGCGTGCCCGACCAGCAGGATGTCGTAGTCCTCGCGGGCGTACCGCTTGGCCTCCTGGTGCACCTTGGTGACCAGCGGGCACGTCGCATCGATGGTCTTCAGCGAGCGGGCCCTGGCCTGGTCCTTCACCGCGGGGGACACCCCGTGCGCCGAGAAGACGACGATCGCGCCCTCGGGCACCTCGTCGGTCTCGTCGACGAACACGGCGCCGCGCTCGCTCAACGTCTCCACGACGTGCTTGTTGTGCACGATCTGCTTGCGCACGTACACGGGCGCGCCGTGCTGGTCCAGCGCCTGCTCGACCGCCTCCACCGCGCGGTCGACACCCGCGCAGTACCCGCGGGGCTTCGCGACGAGGACGCGCTTGCCGTCCGATCCGGCGGTACCACTCATGTCGACCAGGGTACGGGCGCCCGATCCCGGGCGCCGTGGGATGTGGGTGAGGTGACCCGCCCCGTGCTGCGGGGGGCGCCGATCACGGGGGACAATGCGTCCATGAGCCCGCTCCCGATGCCGGTGCGGATCGCCGCCGGCCTGGCCGCCACCGCCGTCGAGCAGGTCCGCGAGCTGCCGCGGCTGGTCGTCGAGTTCCCCGTGACCGCGGTCAGCCAGGCCCTCCAGGCGTCCATGCGCGTGCAGCAGAAGGTCACCGAGCTGGCGATCAAGGGCGACAAGGCCCTCGGCGCGTTCGGCCAGGCCCCGGAGGCCCCGGCCTGGGCGACCTTCGACGACGAGGTGGACGACTCCGCGACCAACGGCCACACCCCCGCCTCCCCGATCACCCCCAGCACCGACCTCGTGCCCGCGCCCGGCGCGGACGTCGAGCCCGCGGCCCCCGCCGACGAGCCGGCCGCACCGCAGGTCGAGGACCGGGTCGAGGGCGACCACCTCGCCCAGCCCGGCGACACCGTGGCCGGCGCGGCGATCGAGAGCATCGCCGAACAGACGCTGGGCGACGAGGCCGACACCCCGCCCGCGGTGCTGCCCGAGTACCCCGGCATGAACCTGCACCAGCTCCGCGGCAAGCTCCGCAAGCTCGACCTGCCCGGCCTGCAGGCGCTGCTGATCTGGGAGACCTCGCACGAGAACCGGCCGCCCTTCGTCACCATGCTGTCGAACCGGATCACCGCGGTCCGGGAGGGATGAGCGCCGGCCCGTCGACCGAGGAGTCGCCCTGGCCGGTCCGGACGGTCGCGCGGAAGATCTCCGAGTGGATCGACCGGCTGGGCGCGGTCTGGGTCGAGGGCCAGCTCGCACAGGTCACCGCCCGCGCCGGTACGGGGACCGCGTTCCTGACCCTGCGCGACCCGGTGGCGAACGTGTCGTTGCAGCTCACGGCCCCGATGGTGCTCGTCGCCGAGCAGCGCGAGGTGGTCGCCGAGGGCAACCGGGTGATCGTCCACGGCAAGCCCTCCTTCTTCCCGGGCCGCGGCACGCTGAGCCTGCGCGTGGACCGGATCCGGGCGGTCGGGCTCGGTGAGCTGCTGGCCCGCATCGAGCGGCTGCGCCGGCTGCTGGCCGCGGAGGGGCTGTTCGATCCCGCCCGCAAGCGCCGGCTGCCCTTCCTGCCGCAGCGGATCGGGCTGATCACCGGCCGGGCGTCGGCGGCGGAGCACGACGTCGTCAGCAACGCCCAGGCCCGCTGGCCGGCGGTGGAGTTCCGGATCGAGAACACCGCCACCCAGGGCGGGCTGGCCGTCGGGCAGATCGTCGAGGCGCTCGAGATCCTCGACCGCGACCCGGCGGTCGACGTCATCGTGCTCGCCCGCGGCGGGGGCAGCGTGGAGGACCTGCTGCCCTTCTCCGACGAGACGCTGTGCCGCGCCGTCGCCGCCTGCCGCACGCCGGTGGTGTCGGCGATCGGGCACGAGCCGGACACCCCGCTCGTCGACCACGTCGCCGACCTGCGGTGCTCCACCCCCACCGAGGCGGGCCGCCGGCTGGTGCCGGACCTCGCCGAGGAGATCGCGCGGATCACCGGGCTGCGCGACCGCGGCCGCCGCGCGCTGCACGGCTGGGTCGACCGCGAACAGCGGGTGCTCGACGCGCTGCGGGCCCGGCCCGTGCTCGCCGACCCGTTGCGGGACATGTCCCGTCGGCACGAGGAGCTGGAGCGGCTGCGGGCCGCGACCCGCGCCGCCGTCGAGCGGCGGGTGGAGCGCAACGGCGCCGAGATCGCGCACCTGCGGGCGCGGCTCACCGCGCTGGGCCCGGGCGCGACGCTCGCCCGCGGCTACGCGATCGTCCAGCGGGTGACCGGCGACGAGATCCTGCCGGTGCTGCGCTCGACCGCCGAGGTCGCGCCCGGCGACCGGCTGCGGATCAGGGTCGGCGACGGGACCGTCGGGGCGGCCGTGGAGGATGGTCGCGATGAGTGAGCGTCCCCCGGTGGGCGGGCTCGGCTACGAGCAGGCCCGCGACGAGCTGGTCGAGGTCGTGCGTGCCCTGGAGACGGGCGGGCTGGGCCTCGACGAGACCGTCGCGCTCTGGGAGCGCGGCGAGGCGTTGGCCACGCGGTGCGAGGAGTGCCTGGCCGGGGCGCGGGAGCGGGTGGAGAAGGCCCTCGCCGACGCCGAGGCCGAGGACTGACCCCTGCGGCTCAGTTCTGCTCGGCGCCCGCGGGAAGGGCCTGCCCGGCCACGGTCGCCCGGGCCAGCGCGGCGAAGTCCGCGTCCGTGCCGCTGCCGGTGACGAGCCAGCGGACCTGCGGGTCGTCCGGCGCGGTCGTGACGCGGAAGGGCTCGCCGCCCTCCTTCTGATAGGTCACCCAGCGCAGCCCGGCGGCGTCGGTCACCCCGGTGCCGGCCACCGGCCCGCCGGCCTCGGTCGCGACGAGGGCCTCCTCGCCGCCGTCGCTCTGCACGAGCCGGAGGTACTTGCCCTCCGGCGTGAGGTACCCGACCCGGACCGCGGTGCCGCCGCCGTCGACCGGGCTGCGGTCGGTGGAGTTGCTCCGCCAGCCCTGCGGCACGGCGGGGACGCGCAGCGGGAACTCGGAGGCCCGGGCGAACTCCGCGAGCCGGGCCGCCGCGTCGACCGTGGGCGCGCTGTTCGGGTCGACGGTCGGGCCGCCGGGCGCGAACGAGCAGGACCGCACCCCGCCGCCGACCGCGACGATCACCAGCAGGACCGCGAGGCACATCAGCATGTCCCGGGCGCGCAGCGATCCGCGCGACGGCTTGCCCGGGGGCGGCGGGCCCTGCGGGGCGGGGGACGGGTCGGCGCTCACCCCTCCATGGTCCCCCACCGCGCACGGCGATGTGCATGGCGTCCGTCGCTCTGCACCCCGTGCGGCGTCCGGTTCTGCGAGGATCGGACACGGATCCCCCGCCGCCGCCGAGCCCGCCGCGCGTGGCGGGGCCGGGGGTCGGCCGCGTTCGCCGACCCCTGCGATGCGACCGGTACACCCGAGCCAAGGAGGCCCGATGACTGGACCCAAGCCCGAGCGACGCCGCGAGGCCCCGGACCGCAACCTGGCCATGGAGCTGGTGCGCGTCACCGAGGCCGCCGCGATGGCGGCGGGCCGTTGGGTCGGCCGCGGCGACAAGAACGGCGGCGACGGGGCGGCCGTCGACGCCATGCGCCACCTGATCGGGACCGTGTCGATGCGCGGGATCGTGGTGATCGGCGAGGGCGAGAAGGACGAGGCGCCCATGCTCTACAACGGCGAGCAGGTCGGCAACGGCGAGGGCCCCTGGTGCGACGTCGCCGTCGACCCCATCGACGGCACCACGCTGATGGCCAAGGGCATGCCCAACGCCCTGGCCGTGCTCGCGGTCGCCGAGCGGGACGCGATGTTCGACCCGTCGGCCGTGTTCTACATGGAGAAGCTCGCGGTCGGCCCGGACGCGGCCGGCCACATCGACATCAGCAAGCCGGTGGGCGACAACATCCGCGCGGTGGCGAAGGCCAAGGAGATCGACGTCCGGGACGTCACGGTCACCATCCTCGACCGCCCGCGGCACGAGCAGCTCGTCAAGGACGTGCGCGACACCGGCGCCCGGATCCGGTTCATCTCCGACGGCGACGTGGCCGGCGCGATCGCCGCGGCCCGCCCGAGCACCGGTGTGGACATGCTGGTCGGCATCGGCGGCACCCCGGAGGGGATCATCGCCGCGGCCGCGCTCAAGTGCATGGGCGGGGAGATCCAGGGCCGGCTCTGGCCCAAGGACGACGAGGAGCGCTCCAAGGCGATGGCCGCGGGCCACGACCTCGACCGGGTGCTCACCACGAACGAGCTCGTGACCGGCGAGAACGTGTTCTTCTGCGCCACCGGCGTCACGGACGGGGACCTGCTGCGCGGCGTGCACTACCGCGCCGGCGGCTGCACGACCCAGTCCATCGTCATGCGGTCCAAGTCCGGCACGGTCCGGCTGATCGACGGCTACCACCGGCTCACGAAGCTGCGCGAGTACGCGTCGATCGACTTCGACAGCCCCACCCACGAGGACGTCGAGGCCCCGCCGCTGCCCTGACGGCGCGGCCCCGGACGGCGCTCGGAGGGCGGGCGTCACGGGGTGCCCGGTGCGGGGCCGTGCCCTGCCCCGCACCGGATCGGACACCCGCTGGGTGCCACCCCTGGGCCACCGCCCCTCCGGCGGCTCGACCTCATCGTGCTCCTTGCCCCCGACGGAGGCATCGACAACTTTGCGTATCCGCCCGTTCGGCCGAACGAGGGAGGCTGATCGCCTCTCAGGGGCATGTTCGAGCGGGTCCGCTCGGCTCAGGCGGCGACCAGACCCAGCCGTTGTGCGGCGAGTACAGCGGTGAGCCGGTCCGCCACGCCGAGCTTGGAGTAGCAGCGCTCGAGGTGCTTGTGCACGGTGCGCTCGGCGATGTCGAGCCGCCGCGCGATGGCCCCGGCGGTCAGCCCCTCGGCCAGCAGCCCGAGCACCGACCGCTCACGCGGGGTGAGGCGGATGGCGCTGGCGACGTCGCGGCCCGACGGCGAGGCGTTGCGCAGCGCGGCCGAGTAGGCGCGGGCCTGGCGGTCGAGCCCGACGACGAGGCGCCAGATGCGGTCCGCGAGCCGCAGCTCGGACGGGGCGAAGACCTCGGGCCTGCCGACGACCAGCAGGCGCGGGTGGTCGGGTCCGCCGGTGGGCAGGCACAGCTGCTCCGCCACGCCGCAGGCCTGCGCCAGCGCCGCTCCCTCGCCGTAGACCCGCCGGTCCGTGAAGTGCCCCGGGACGTCGGCGAGCTGGACCGGGCGGACGTCCGCGGTCGCGAGGAAGTACCGGGCGATCGGGTTCTCCACGGCGTGCGAGGCGCTCCACGTGAGCATGTCCTCGCGGTGGCCCTCGAGGGCGGCGTCGAGCGGGTAGATCTCCCCGTCCGCCGTGCCGTCCGGGCCGAGCTCGGCGGTCCCCACGGCCGGCGCCCCGAACGTCTCCTGCAGCATTCTCGTGACGCGATCCAGCGGCAGCTCCGTCAGCGGCTCCCGCAACAGCTCGGCGGTGAACTCCAACCAGTCCCCGTCGTCCCGACCTGTCATGGCGTCCTCGACCCCCTCCGTCGACACCGCCTGTGTAATGGCTCCGATACGGAGAGCTGATCGTTACCGCTGTACATACCCCCGCCGACCGATTCCGCCCGCCCGGTCCAAACCCCTGCGCCGGGCGCGCGAACGGGATACCACGGAGGATGTAATCCCGGTCATCGGACCGAGCGGTAAGGGCACCCTCAGGCGGAGGATGAGGTCATGAGCGACGACGCGGCCGGCGGCACCGGCGACTTCCGCATCGAGCACGACACCATGGGCGAGGTCCGGGTCCCCGCGACCGCCCTCTACCGTGCGCAGACCCAGCGTGCCGTCGAGAACTTCCCGATCTCCGGGCGCGGCCTCGAGCGCGCGCAGATCCGCGCGCTCGGCCTGGTCAAGGGCGCGGCGGCGCGGGTGAACGGGCGGATCGGGGTGCTCGACGAGAAGCTGGCCGGCGCGATCGCCGAGGCCGCCGACGAGGTCGCCGCGGGCGAGCACGACGGGCACTTCCCGGTCGACGTCTTCCAGACCGGCTCCGGCACCTCGTCGAACATGAACGCCAACGAGGTGATCGCGACGCTGGCCACCCGGGCGTCCGGGCAGGACGTGCACCCGAACGACCACGTCAACGCCTCGCAGTCGTCGAACGACGTCTTCCCGACCACGATCCACCTGGCCGCCACCGAGGCGCTGGCCACGGACGTCGTGCCGGCACTGAAGCACCTGGCCGCGACCCTGCGCACCCGCGCCGAGGACTGGGCCGAGGTCGTGAAGGCCGGCCGCACGCACCTGATGGACGCCGTGCCGATCACGCTCGGCCAGGAGGCCGGCGGCTGGGCCACCCAGGCCGAGTACGGCGCCGCCCGGGTCCGGGACGTCCTGCCCCGGCTCGGCCAGCTGCCGATCGGCGGCACCGCGGTCGGCACCGGGCTGAACGCGCCGGAGGGCTTCGGCGCCGGCGTCGTCGAGGAGCTGCGGTCCGCGACCGGGCTCGACGCGCTGTCCGAGGCGCCCGACCACATCGAGGCCCAGGGCTCGCGCGACGGGCTGGTCGAGGCCTCCGGCGCGCTGCGCACCGTCGCCGTGTCGCTCTACAAGATCGCCAACGACCTGCGGTGGCTCTCCTCGGGCCCGCGCACCGGGCTCGCCGAGGTGCACCTGCCCGACCTGCAGCCCGGTTCGTCGATCATGCCCGGCAAGGTCAACCCGGTGATCTGCGAGGCGACGATGATGGTCGCCGCCCAGGTCATCGGCAACGACGCGACCGTCGCCTTCTCCGGCAGCCAGGGCAACCTCGAGCTCAACGTGATGATGCCGGTCATGGCGCGCAACGTCCTCGAGTCCGCGCGGCTGCTGTCGAACGTCGCGCGGCTGCTCGCCGACAAGGTCGTCGCCGGCGCCGAGGCCGACCTCGACCGCACCCGCGAGTACGCCGAGTCCTCGCCGTCGATCGTCACGCCGCTGAACAAGTACATCGGCTACGAGGAGGCGGCGTCGATCGCCAAGCAGTCGCTCAAGGAGCGCCGCACCATCCGCGAGGTGGTGCTGGAGCGCGGGCACGTGGAGAGCGGCAAGCTCACCGAGGAGCAGCTCGACAGCGCGCTCGACGTGCTGCGGATGGCCCGCGGAGGGCGGTAGCCCGACCCTCGGCACGGAGGGCGGTAGCCCGACCCTCGGCACGGAGGGCGGTAGAACCGGCCGCTACACCAGGTGCAGCGCCTGGGCGCGTAGCACGGCGGAGAGGCGGTCGGTCACGCCGAGCTTCACGTAGCAGCGCTCCAGGTGCTTCTGGACGGTGCGCGGTGAGATGTCGAGCCGCCGCGCGATCGTGCCCGCGGTGAGGCCCTGCGCGAGCAGCCCGAGGACGGCCCGCTCGCGCGGGGTCAGCGGGATCTCCGCCGTGCCCAGCCCCTTGCCGGCGGTCACCACGGCCAACGCCGTGATCTGCCGTTCCAGCCCGGTGAGCAGCCGCCACAGCCGCTCGACGAAGGCCTCCTCGGCCGGGGACCAGGGCTCGGTCCGCCCGAGCACGAACGACCGCGCGAGCCGCGGCGTCGCGCGCAGCGGCAGCGAGAGCTGGTTCGGCGCGGCGCACGACTCGGCCAGGTCGCGGCCGCCGTCGCGGTCCCACCGGTCCGTGAACTCAGCCGGGACGGCCCGGGTCTGGCGGGGCACCCAGAGCCCGGAGGAGAGGTGGAAGCGCAGCAGCGGGTGCTCGGCGGGCGCCCGGTACGCGCTCCACTCGGCCAGCTCGGCGAAGTGCTCGCCGAGCCCGCCGTCGAGCCAGACGTGGCGCACCGGCTCGTCGGGCACGACCTCGCTGTAGGTGACCCCGGCGGTCTCGAAGGTGCGGGCGAGCGCCTCGGCCAGCCGGTTCACCGGCATCTCGACCAGCGGCTCCGTCATCAGGGCGGCGACGAGCTCCATCCACTCCCGCTCGGCCCGCGTGCCCATCACCCCTCCTGCCCCGCCCCGAGGGAAGAGCGCGCGGCCCCGTCCCGTGATGCGCCGCCCGGGACTGTTCGGCCGCCGGGCCCGCGGGGTTAACCCCGGGCCGTGTCGACCTTCCCGTCACACCTCGGTAACGGCCCTCCCGGGAAGACGCCCGGAGTATAGGAGTCTTCTGCGCGGAAGATCGGCTGTCCCCCGGCCGGACGACGGCGCGCCACCCGATCGACGGCCGCCGGTCACCCCGCGGCCGCCCGGACGGGTGAGGCTTCGCCGGGCGGCGCGCGGCCGCCGGGAGTGTTCGGTGAGGAGAGCGATGAACGTGCGGAAGAGGTGGGGCCGGGCCGGCGCGCTGGCGGCGTGCGTGGCGGCGGTGGCCCTGGCGGCCACGGCGTGTGTGAGCTCGGGCGGCGGGGGCGGCGGCTCCTCCGAGTCCGGCGGCTGGGCCACGGCCACCTCGGCACAGGCGGGCGGCGGCATGGACGCGCTCGTGCAGGCGGCGAAGCAGGAGGGCCAGCTCAACGTCATCGCGCTGCCGCCGGACTGGGCGAACTACGGCGCCATCATCAAGGCGTTCGGCGACAAGTACGGGATCACCGTGAACTCGGCGAACCCGGAGGGCTCGAGCCAGGACGAGATCAACGCCGTCAACCAGCTCGGCACCCAGGACCGGGCGCCCGACGTGCTGGACCTCGGCCAGGCGTTCGCCACCGGCAACACCCAGCTCTTCGCCCCCTACCAGGTCGCGACCTGGAACGACATCCCCGCGGCCAACAAGGACGCGAACGGCGCCTGGGTCAACGACTACGGCGGCTACATCTCGATCGGCTGCAACGCGGAGCTGGTCGCGAACTGCCCCACCACGATCGCCGACCTCGCGAAGCCCGAGTACAAGGGCCAGGTCGCGATCAACGGCGACCCGACGCAGGCCGCGGCCGGATTCGCCTCCGTGTGGGCCGGCGCGCTGGCCAACGGCGGCTCGCTCGATGACATCACGCCCGGCGTGAACTTCTTCGGCCAGCTCGCCAAGAGCGGCAACCTGCTGAAGGTCGACCCGAACGCGGCGACCATCGAGAGCGGGCAGACGCCGATCGTCCTGGACTGGGACTACACCAACGTCGCGCAGGCCGAGAAGGTCAAGGCCGGCTTCGAGTGGAAGGTCACCGTGCCGTCCGACGGGCTGTTCGCCGAGTTCTACTCGCAGGCGGTCAACAAGAACGCGCCGCACCCGGCCGCGGCCCGGCTCTGGCAGGAGTTCCTGTACTCCGACGAGGGCCAGAACCTGTGGCTGGCCGGCAAGGCCCGTCCGGTCCGGCTGCCGCAGATGCAGCAGGCCGGCACCGCCACGCCGGAGCTGGTCGCCGCGCTGCCGCCGGTCCAGGGCACCGCGCAGTACCCCACGCAGGCGCAGACCGACCAGGCCAAGCAGGTGGTCGCCCAACAGTGGGCCACCGCCACGGCCTGAGCCCGGCCGTCCCGCTGTGTCATCCCTCCTCGACACGCCCGCCGCCGCTCCGGACGCGCCCGCCGCACGCCCGGAGCGGCGGTGGCGCGCCGCGCTGGGGCTGCTGCCCTTCGCGCTCTACTTCCTGGTCTTCCTCGGCGGCCCGCTGTACTTCGTGATCAGCGGCGCCTTCACCGACGCCGACGGCCGCCCCACGTTGGGCAACCTCGTCGCGTCCCTGACCTCCCCGCAGTACCTGCTCGCCTTCCGGCAGAGCCTGCTGCTGTCCGCGGTCACGGCGGTGATCGGCGCGGTGTTCGGCACCTTCCTGGCCCAGGCGGTGCTCACGGCCCGGCCGCGCTCGCCGTTGCGCCGCACCGTCTCCACCGCCTCGGGTGTACTCGCCTACTTCGGCGGCGTGCCGCTGGCGTTCGCGTTCATCGCCGCGCTGGGGCAGACCGGCCTGGCGACGGCCTGGCTGCGGTCGGCGGGGATCGACCTGTACGCGTCGGGCTTCCGGATCGACTCGCTGACCGGCCTCGCCCTGACCTACGTCTACTTCCAGATCCCGCTCATGGTCATCCTGATCACGCCCGCCCTGGAGGGTCTGCTGCCGCAGTGGCGGGAGGCGGCGGAGAACCTGGGCGCGTCGGCCTGGTCGTACTGGCGGCTGGTGGCGCTGCCGGTGCTGGCGCCCGCCTTCGCCGGCGCCACGCTGGTCCTGTTCGGCAACGCCTTCGCCGCCTACGCCACCGCCCTGGCCCTGACCAGCGGTTCCATCCCGCTCGTGCCGACGGCGATCGCGTCGGCGCTGTCCGGCAACGTGCTCGTCGGGCAGGCCAACGTCGGCCTGGCGCTCGGTCTCGACATGGTGGTGGTGATCGCGATCGTGATGGTCGCGTACCTGTGGCTGCAGCGGCGCGCCGCGCGCTGGAGCCGGCGGTGACGCGGGGGCGGCGCTGGCGGGTCGTCGTGCTCGCCCTGGCCGCGCTCTACTTCCTGGTTCCGCTGATCGCGTCCGCGGAGTTCAGCCTCCGCGCGCCCGGCGGCGGCTACGGCGTCGCGAACTACACCCGCATCGCCGAGGACCCGGTCCTGCTCTCCGCGTTGTTCACCTCGCTGCGGATCGCCGTGCTGACCGCGGTGATCGTGCTGCTCCTGGTGGTCCCGACGGCGGTGTGGGTCCGGCTGCGGTTCCCGTCGCTGGCCGCCGTGCTGGAGAGCGCGACGATCCTCCCGATCGTCATCCCGCCCGTGGTGATGGCGGCCGGCATCGCGTTCGTGCAGGCCAACCTGGGCGGGCCGGTGTTCCGGGCGCTGTTCGACTCGTCGACCAGCGCGCTCACGCCCTTCTACGTGATCCTCGCGCTGCCGTTCGCCTACCGCGCCGTGGACAACGGGCTCGCCGCGATCCCGCTGCGGACCCTCGTCGAGGCCGCCCGCAACCTCGGCGCCGGGATGACGACGGCTCTGGTCCGCGTGGTCCTGCCCGCGATCCGCAGCGCGGTGCTCGGCGCCGCCTTCCTCACCCTGGCGCTGGTGCTGGGCGAGATCGTGATCGCGCGGATCCTGCTCTACACCGACACCTTCCCGATCGCCGTCGTGGAGACCGGCCGCAGCGCCGCGGGGGTGTCGGTGGCCCTGTCCCTGGCCAGCCTGCTGCTCACCTGGGTGTTGCTCCTGGCTGTGTCGTTCGTCGGCTCCCGCCGGAGGCGGAACCCGTGAAGCCGACCATCGCTGCGGAGGAGATCGTGACCGCTGTGCAGAAGTCCCCCGCGGAGACGGCGACGGACGCCGCCGTCGAGTTCCGGGGTGTGAGCCGGCTGTTCGGCGAGACCCGCGCGCTCGACGGGCTCGACCTGGCCCTGCGCCGCGGCGAGCTGCTGGCCCTGCTCGGCCCCTCCGGCTGCGGCAAGACGACGGCGCTGCGCCTGCTCGCCGGGTTCGACCGGCCGACGAGCGGGGAGATCCGCATCGACGGGCGGGACGTCACCGGAGTCCCGGCGAGCAGGCGCGACACCGGGATGGTGTTCCAGGCCTACAGCCTGTTCCCGACGATGACGGCGGCGGAGAACGTCGCCTTCGGCCTGCGGATGCGCAAGGTCGGCGGGGCCGAGCGGGGGCGGCGGGCGGCCGAGCTGCTGGAGCTGGTCGGGCTCGGCGACCGCGGCGGCTCCTACCCGCACGAGCTCTCCGGCGGCCAGCAGCAGCGGGTGGCGCTGGCGCGGGCGCTCGCCGTGCGGCCGAGCGTGCTGCTGCTCGACGAGCCGCTCTCCGCGCTCGACGCCCGGGTGCGCGTGCAGCTGCGCGACGAGATCCGCCGGCTGCAGCTCGCGGAGGGGATCACCACGCTGTTCGTCACGCACGACCAGTCGGAGGCGCTCGCCGTCGCCGACCGGGTCGCGGTGCTCAACGCGGGGCGGATGGAGCAGGTCGACGTGCCGCAGGAGGTCTACGCGCGGCCCGCGACCCCGTTCGTCGCCGAGTTCGTGGGCGTCATGAACATCGTCCCGGTCTCGGACGGCCGGATCACCCCGGGCGCGGCGGAGACCACCCAGGTCCGCCCGGAGGCGCTGCTCGTCGGCGCGCCGGACGGCCTCCCGGGCACCGTGCTGACCAGCACCTTCCTCGGCCCGGTGACCCGGCTGGTGATCCGCACCGAGGTCGGTGAGCTGACGGCCGACGCCGTCACCCGCCCCGGCCTCCCCGCGATCGGCGCGGACACCACGGTCCAGATCAGCGGCTGACGCCGCCTGTGCGCGGTAAGTGGTGCTGGAGCACCACTTACCACGCACGGGTGCCGGAGGCGCGGAGGAAGCGTTCCCCCCACTCCCACAGCTTCGCGGTCAGTTCCGGGGGCGAGCGGACCTCGAACTCCGCGCCGCAGCTGCCGAGGGCGAGCAGCGGCCAGTCGAGGTCGTCGGTCGCCATCCGGAGCAGGCAGCGGTCGGCACCGAGCGGCTCGACCGTGGCCCAGCGGGCCAGGTGCGCCAGCGTCTCGGCCGGGGCCTCGACCAGCGCCTCGACGGTGTAGGTGGCGGGGCGGTTGCGGATGCCGGCCTGGACGAAGTCGGCGGCGTCGGCGGTCGGCAGCTCGCGCGGGCGGAACCGGGCGCCGGTGCGGCGGGGTTCGACGAGCCGGTCGAGCCGGAAGCTGCGCCAGTCGTGCCGGTCCAGGTCGTAGGCGACCAGGTACCAGCGCCGGCCGAGCGGCACGAGCCGATGGGGTTCGACCTGCCGGGTCGTCCGGTCGGCGCCGCGCGCGGTGTAGCCGAACGCGATCCGCTCGGAGTCCCGGCAGGCCTGGGCCACCACGATCAACGCCTCGGGATCGAGGGCGTCGGTCCGCGGCGCGCCGCCCCAGGTGCTCGGCACGGTGACCCCGCGCAGCGCGTCGACCCGGCGCCGCAGCCGCGGCGGCATGACCTGCACGACCTTCGTGAGCGCGCGCAGCGCAGGCTCCTCGATCCCGGCCACGGCGCCCTGCGTCGCCGCCTGCATGCCGACGGCCAGCGCCACCGCCTCCTCGTCGTCGACGACGAGCGGCGGCAGCGCGGCGCCCGCGGCGAGCTGGTAGCCGCCGTCGACGCCCCGGGTCGCCATGACCGGGTACCCGAGCTCGCGGAGCCGGTCGACGTCCCGGCGCAGGGTCCGCACGGACACCTCCAGCCGGGACGCCAGCTCCGGCCCCGGCCAGTACCGGTGGGTCTGCAGGAGCGAGAGCAGCCGCAGCGTCCGCGAGCTCGGTGAGGTCACGCGATCAGTATCCGACCCATTGCGGCCGGATACCGGCCTCAATTCACGGCTCGACGACCGCCTTGCCCAGCACACCCCGCTCGCCCAGCAGGGCGACGGCCTCGCCCGCCTTCTCCAGCGGGTAGGTCCCGGCGATCGGCGGGTCGACGACGCCGGACTCCAGGTACGGGATCAGCTTGTCCCACTCCGCGCGGGTGTAGCCCTCGCGCGGCATGGCGTACGCACCCCAGCCGACGCCGCGGACGTCGATGTTGTTGAGCAGCAGCCGGTTCACCTTCACCGTGGGGATCTCGCCCGCGGTGAACCCGATGACCAGCAGCCGGCCGAGCGGCGCCAGGGAGCGCAACGAGTCGGTGAAGCGGTCGCCACCGACCGGGTCGACGACCATGTCGACGCCGACGCCGTCGGTCAGCTCCTTGACGGCGTCCTTGAACCCGTCCGTCAGCACCGCCTCGTCGGACCCGATCGACTTCACGAACTCCGCCTTCTCCTGCGTGGAGACGACGGAGATCACCCGGGCGCCCAGCGCCTTCGACAGCTGGATGGTCGACGTGCCGATGCCGCCGGCGGCGCCGTGCACCAGCACGGTCTCGCCCTTCTGCAGCTGACCGCGGGTGATCAGCGCGAAGGTCATCGTCAGGTAGTTCATCGGCAGGCAGGCGCCGGCGGCGAAGCCGACGTTGTCCGGCAGCGGGAAGGTGCTGAGCACCGGCGCCGTCGCCAGCTCCGCGAAGGCGCCGATCGACGTGCTCGCCGCGACCCGGTCGCCCGGCGAGAACTCCGAGCCCTCCGGCGCCTCGCGCACCACACCCGCCAGCTCACCGCCCAGGGTGAAGGGCAGCTCCGGCTTGTACTGGTACTTGTCCTGCGTGAGCAGCAGGTCCGGGAAGTTGACCCCGGCCGCCTTGACCTCGATCAGCACCTCGCCCGGCCCGGCCACCGGGTCCGGCACCTCGCCGATCTCCAGCGCCTGCGGCCCGTCCGTGCGGGTCACCCGTGCTGCGCGCATGCATGTCTCCTGTCGTCTCGTTCGTCGTCGAACATGTCAGGTCCGGTGCGGGGGCGCCAGGTACCGCGGGTTGGCCACCGCGACCTGCGCGGTGACCGAGGCGCGGACCGCCGCGACGACGTCGGGGCCGTCGGCGGGCAGGGCGCCGTCGCGGATCCGGGCGGCCAGCTCGCCGTCGTCGGCGCAGCCCAGGGCGTGCAGCCGGGCGCGGTGCTCCACCCGCTGCGCCGGTCCGAGCCGCAGCTCGCGGCGGGCGATCGTGAGGGCGTTGGCGGCCACCTTGGCCAGGTAGGCGGTGCGCGGGTCGGGCGGGACCAGCTCCTCGCGCAGGAACCCGGTGACGGCCTCGAGCAGCTCGTCGACGGACGGCCGGTCGTGCACCACGGGTTCCTCGACCGGGACAGGACCGCGCACCGGGTCGGCGACGACGGCGGGCTCGGTGAGGCCGAGGGCGAGCAGCGCGTCGTGCTCGGCCTCGGCGATCCGCCTGCCCAGCACCGCCATCTCCACCGACCGCTCGCTCCCGCCGAGGTGCCGTTCGGCCTGGATCCGGCAGATCACCGCCCACCGGGCGCAGGCGAACACCTCCCACCAGCGCACCACCTCCGGATCGGGGCGTACGCCGGTCGCGGCCTCGTACCCCGCGAACAGCTCCTCGCGGGAGCCGTAGCCGCCGACCTCGGGGGCCGCGCCGAACCGCCAGGCCCGGGCGCACACCCAGCCGAGGTCCTCGCGCGGGTCGCCGACGTGCGCGAGCTCCCAGTCGAGCACCGCGCGCACGCCGGAGTCGTCGACGAGCAGGTTGCCGTTGCGGAAGTCGCCGTGCACCAGGGCGGGCGGCACCGGGTCGGGCCGGGTCTCGGCCAGCCGGCGGAACACCAGCTCCATCGCGGGCCGGGGCTCGCCGAAGGCGGCGTGGCTCTCGCGCAGCAGGGTGAGCGCGTCGGTGTGGTGCTCCAGCCGCGGCACCTCCGCGGGGTCGATCGCGTGAATGCGGCCGAGGATCTCGCCGAACTGCCGCGCGAGCCGCGGCCGGACCGCCGCCCACCGCTCGGAGCGCAGCAGCCGGGGCGGCAGGGTCTCCCCCGCCAGCCGCTCCATCAGCAGGTACGGGCTGCCGACGCCGTCCGATCCGTCGCCCGCGGCCAGCAGCTCCGGGATCGGGACGCCCGCCCGCGCGGCGGCGCGGAAGCACTCGGCCTCGCGCGCCATCCCCTCCGGCTCCGGGACCTCAGGGGGGTCGCGGCGCAGGACCAGGCCGCGCCCCCCGGCGTCGAACGACCAGGTCTCGCGGCTCGCCCCGGCCGACAACCGGTGCAGGTCCGTGACCGGGGCACCGACCACGCGGGCGAGCGCGTCGGACAGGGAGTCGGGGACGACGGCCGTCATCGCCCGTGCCTCACGGCGTCGAGCGCGATCTCCTCGTAGCGCGCCACGATCTCCTCGGGCCCGAGCCGCCCACCCGGCCGGTACCAGGCGGCCACGGCGGTGCAGGCCGTGCTCACGAACCTCGCCGCGTCCTCGGGCTGGTCCGCGCCGAACACCCCCCGCCGCACGCCGTCGCGCACCACCCGGTCGAAGATTCGCTGCTGGACGTCGCGCTTCGCCACCACCAGCGCCCGCGCCCCCGGCTCGAGGGACCGCAGCTCGCTGTTGCCGAGCAGGCTCTCCCGCTGCGACTCCAGGTGCACCCGCACGTGCGCGCCGACGACGGCCCGCAGCCGGTCGGCCGGGTCCTCGCCGGCGAGGTCGAGCGCCTCCTCGGTGGCGGCGATCAGCACGTCCAGCCCGCGGTCGAGCATCGTCGCCAGCAGGCCCTGCTTCGAGGTGAAATGGTGGTAGAGGATCGCCGGGCTCGTCCCCGCGGCCGCGGCGATGTCGCGCACCGAGGTCCCGTGGTAGCCGTGGACGGCCATGACCTGGACCGCCGCGGCGATGAGCGCGGCGGCCGTGGGTTCGTCGCCCGGCAGCACGAGCGTGGTGGGCGGCAGCCCCTCCCCGGGGCTCCCGCGGCGCGCCCCGGAAGGCGCGGCCGGCTTCTCGGCGCTGACCATGCCCCCACCCTAACCGCTCTGAACGAGCGTTCAAAGCACTGTTGACGTAGCAGGTGACTCGTCCTACCGTGCGCTGAACGAGCGTTCGGCGACAGGCCGGACCCGGGCACCGACGGAGGTGCGATCCCCATGGCCGGTCCCTACGCGGGGTTGAAGGTCTTCGACCTCAGCCACGTGATCGCCGGGCCGTTCTGCACGCGGATGCTCGCGGACATGGGCGCCGACGTGATCCGCGTCGAGCAGCCCACCGGCGACCTGATGCGGGCGTTGCCGGTGGCCGTCGGCGACCCCGAGGACCACGTCTCCAGCGCGTACGTCCAGTACAACACCGGCAAGCGGTCGATCGGGCTGGACCTCAAGGACCCGCGCGGCCTCGACCTGGCGCTGCGGCTCGCGGACTGGGCCGACGTCGTGGTCGAGAACTTCGCGCCGGGGGTGCTGGTCCGGCTCGGCCTCGGCTGGGAGGTGCTACACGCCCGCGACCCGCGCACGATCCTCTGCTCGCTGTCGACCTTCGGCGCCGAGGGCCCCTACTCGCACCTGTCCGGCTTCGGGCTGGTCGCCGAGGCCTGGTCCGGGCTGATGTCGCTGACCGGCGAGGAGGGCGGGCCGCCGATGCACTTCGGCACGGCGCTCGCCGACGTCAACTCCGCGGTGCACGCGCTCGCCGGCATCGGTGCCGCGCTGCACCAGCGGCAGCGCACCGGCGAGGGCACGCACGTCGACATCTCCGCGTTCGACGCCCTGTTCGCCATGATCGACCAGCAGCCGGCCGCGGGCGCCTTCACGGACGGCGAGGCGGTGCGCGGCAAGTACGGCAACCGGCACACCACGAGCGTGCCGTCGGGCGTCGCCACCTGTGCCGACGGCACGCACCTCGCCTACGGCATGAGCGGCGACGTCTTCTTCGCGCGGCTGGTGAAGGCGATGGACGCGCCGGAGCTGCAGGAGGACTACGGCACCGTCGCCCAGCGCGTCGGGAACCCGGGACCACTCTACGACCGCATCGAGGCCTGGGCGGCCACCTGGCCGACGGCCGACGCGCTCGTCGAGCACCTCGTCGCGCACGGGCTCTCCGCGGCTCGGGTGCGGAGCGTGCGGGAGAACCTCGCCGACCCGCACCTCGTCGCCCGCGGCACGCTCAGCCCCGTCCGGCAGCCGGGGCACGGCGAGGTCCTCCTGCAGACCGCGCCGTACCGCTTCTCCGGGTCCGAGGTCCGTCCGGGGCGACCCGCCGGGCCGATCGCCGCCGACACCGCCGAGGTCCTCGCCGACGTGCTCGGCCTCGACGACGCGGCGGTCACGGCCCTCTTCGACGACGGGGCCGTCCACGGCCCCCACGACACAGGGAAAGGAGCCCGATGAACGTCACGCTCGACCGGAACGCCGACGGCACGATCGCGACCCTCAGGTTCGCGAGCGACCACCCGATGAACGTCTTCACCGTCGACACGCTGGAGGCGCTGCGGGAGAAGGTGGCCGAGGTCGCGGCGGACCGCGCCGTCCGCGTCCTGGTGCTCACCGGCAAGGACACCGTCTTCTCCGGCGGCGCCGACCTGGGCTACCTCGGGTCGCTCGACGACGACGCCTACAAGCACTACATCGCCACCGAGTACACGCTGTTCGCCGAGGTGGAGGACCTGCCGCTGATCACCGTCGCGGCGCTCGCGGGGCCGTGCGTCGGGAACGCGACCGAGCTCGCGCTGGCCTGCGACTTCCGGATCTGCACGCCGGACGTCCGGATCGGGCTGCCGGAGATGAAGGTCGGCTTCGTCTCCCCGGCCCAGCGGCTCACCGCCTACGTCGGCATCGGCAAGGCCAAGGAGCTGATCTACGGCGGCCGGCTGGTGCCCGCCGCGGAGGCGCTCGAGCTGGGCCTGGTCACCACGGTGGCGGACGACCTCGCCGCCGAGGTCGAGAAGGCGACGCAGCGGTACGCCGCGTACTCCGCCTACGCCCTGCCGCTCACCAAGCTGGGCATCCACCGCTGCTACGGCCTGGCCGGCGACGGACCCAGCCGCGCCTACGACGCCGAGGAGCAGGCCGCGGCGTTCGCCACCTTCCGCGGGCCGGACTACGCCGAGGGCGCGGCGGCGGCGCTCGAGGGCCGCCGGCCCCGGTTCACCGCGCAGCGTCCCGCGTCGACCGACGAGATCCTGAAGGGCGAGTAGATGATCGTCGACTTCCTGGCGGGCGCCGTGCCCGACGAGGACGCGTTCACCCTCTCCGAGGCCGTCACGCACGGCCGGCTGCGGGGCTACGCGGAGCACTTCGGCGGCACCCTCAAGCCCGCCCGCACGCACGCCGAGGTCACCGAGCGCTGGCAGGCGGCCCGGGAGGCCGCCCGGGAGCGGGTGCCCTCCGAGGAGGACTTCCTCCGGATGCTCGCCGACGGCGGCATCGCGCTCGCCGGCGTCTACACCGAGTCCTTCGGCTCCCGGCTGGGCGTGCCCACCGCCGACAACGGCGTGGTCGCGGACTTCGTCAAGCGGCACTCCGACAAGGTGGTCGGGTTCGGCGGCGTGGACCCGTGGGAGATCGACGCGGCCCGCACCGTCGACGAAGCCGTCGAGCTGGGGCTCTCCGGCGTCGTGCTGTCCCCGTTCAAGCAGCAGCTGCTGCCGGACGACCCGCGGATGGCCCGGGTCTACGGCCGCTGCGAGGCCCTCGGCGTGCCGGTCCTGCTGCACACCGGGATCAACTGGTCGCTCGACGCCGCCTACGACGTGGGCCATCCGCGGTACATCGACGCCGTCGCGACGGCCTTCCCCGACCTCAAGCTCGTCGCGCTGCACGCGGCGTGGCCGTGGGTCGAGGACATGATGATGGTGACCTGGCGGCACGAGAACGTGTACGTCGACCTGTCGGCGCACCGTCCGCGGACCTTCACGCGGCCGAACTCGGGCTGGGAGTCGTTGTTGCAGTTCGGGAACCGGCAGCTCGCCGACAAGGTCCTCTTCGCCTCCACCTGGACGCTGCTCGGCGTCCCGCCCGCCGACCTCGTCGCCGAGGTCCGCGCGCTCCCCCTGAAGGACGACGTCATGGACAAGTGGCTGGGCGGCAACGCCCTGCGCCTCCTCGGGAGGGTGTAGTCGTGCTGGTCTCGGACATCATCCGGAACAACGCGCGGGCCCGCGGCGGCTCCGTGGCGCTCGTCGTCGACGGGCGCGAGATCACCTACGCCGCCCTCCAGGAGCTCGTCGAGGAGACCGCCGGGGCGCTCACGGCCCGCGGGATCGGCTACGGCGACCGGGTGGCGGTGCTGGCGAAGAACAGCCTCGAGTACGTCCAGCTCTACTTCGCGACCGCCTCGCTCGGTGCGATCCTCGTGCCGCTCAACTTCTGGCACCGCGGCGCCGAGCACGCGTACACGATCGGCGACTCGGAGCCCGCGCTCTGGTTCGTCGAGGCGCAGTACGACGAGGTGTCGCAGGAGGCCCGCACCGCGCACCCGCAGCTGCCGGTGCTGCGGATCCCGGGCCCGGAGGGCGACCGCGCCGACTGGGAGGCATTCAGCGCCGCCGCGGTCGACGTGCCGCCCGTGACGGTCGACGAGCGCGACCCGCACATGATCCTCTACACCTCGGGGACCACCGGGAAACCCAAGGGGGCCATGCTCTCCCACCGCCGGACCGTCGACGACGGGCTGGCGATGGCGGCGACGCTGCGGGCCAACGACCGCGACGTCTTCATGAACTACTTCCCGCCCTTCCACGTGGGCAACTGGGACCACATGAAGCCGTTCCTGCTCGTGGGCGCGACGGTGATCCTGCTGCGGGAGTTCGATCCCGACGTGGTGCTGGACCTGCTCCCGCGGCACCGGGTCTCGGTGATCCTGGGCGTGCCGACGATGCTGCACGCGCTGATCACCCACCCGCGCTTCCCGGACACCGACACCTCGTCGGTGCGGCTGCTCTACTACGGCGCCTACGACCCCAGCGGGATCATGGACCGCACCGCCGACGCGTTCGGCGCCCGCGAGGGCAAGGTGCAGTTCGCGCACACCTACGGGCTCACGGAGGGCGGGCCGTTCGTCACCTGGTGCCCGCCGGAGGACGTCTTCGACCGCTGGGGTTCGATCGGCCGCGCCATGCCCGGCGTCGACGTCGCCCTCCTCGACGACGACGGCAACGAGGTCCCGCCCGGCGAGCCCGGCGAGATCTGCGTCCGGGGCCCCCGGATGAGCGGGTACTGGCGCAACGAGGAGGCCTCGAAGATCGCGCTGGCCGGCGACCGGCTGCACACCGGCGACATCGCCGTCGCCGACGCCGACGGGTTCCTCACCATCGTCGACCGCAAGAAGGACATGATCCGCTCCGGCGGCCAGAACGTGTGGTCGAAGGAGGTCGAGGACTGCCTGGCCAAGCACCCCGGCGTCGCCGACGCGGCGGTGATCGGCCTGCCGGACCCGGTCTACGAGGAGCAGGTGGTCGCGGTCGTCGTGCCGGCGGGCGATCCCTCGGAGGCGCTGGCCGCCGAGCTCACCGCGTTCGTGAAGGCGCGCCTCGCGGGCTACAACACCCCCAAGCAGGTCCACTTCGTCGACGAGTTCCCCCGCACCGCGGTCGGCAAGATCCAGAAGCACGTGCTCCGGGAGCGGTTCGGGAACTGACCCACCCGCGAGCCGGGACGTCCGCCGCGATCACCTGCCCGGTCCCGGGCAGGTCCGCACCGTGCCCTCCCCACCGGTCGCCGGTGTGGTGCAGCGGCACCGCTCGACGTTCGGCACGACCGTCCCGCACGACCCCTACGACGAACCAGGAGAGGCACCCATGACCGACCCCGCCGAGCCGGCACCCCCGGCTCCCGACGCGCCGGGCACCGCGTTGCCCCGCGCCGCCGCCGTCGCCGCGACGCCGGCCTTCGCCCGGCTCGTCCGCAGCCGGAACCGCTTCGCCGTCCCCGCGGCCGCCCTCAGCTTCGGCGCCTACCTGCTCGTCATCGTGCTCTCCGGGTTCACCCCGGTGCTCAACGGCAAGGCCGTGGGTCAGCTGAGCTGGACCTTCGTCCTCACGGCCCTGATCTTCCCGCTCGTCTGGCTGCTCTGCGGGCTCTACACCCGCCGGGCCGTGCGGTGGGACGAGCTGGCCGACCGGGCGATCGCCGAGTCCGGCGTCGAGACCCGTACCACCGCCCCCACCGCCGAGAAGGGCCTGCACCGGTGAGCGCCGACCCGATCACGATCGCGATCTTCGTCGCGGTCATCCTGCTGACGCTGGCCATCACGGCATGGGCCGGCCGCCGCAACCGCGACGCGGGCTCGCACTACGTCGCGGGCGGGCAGATCACCGGCTGGCAGAACGGCCTCGCGATCTGCGGCGACCTGCTCTCCGCCTCGACCTTCCTCGGTGTGGCCGGCATCCTCGCGCTGCAGGGCGTCTACGGCTTCTACCTGGTCGCGGGCGGTCTCGTCGCCTTCCTGCTGGTCCTGCTGCTCGTGGCCGAACCGCTGCGCAACCTGGGCCGCTACACGATCGCCGACGTCCTCTCGAGCCGCTTCCGGTCGAAGGGCGTGCGCGCGGTGATGGCGGTGAACACGCTGGTGGTCACGGTCTTCTACATGATCGCGCAGCTGGTCGGCGCCGGCGTGCTCATCAGCCTGCTGATCGACGTGCCGTACTGGGTGGCGGTGATCGTCGTCGGCGTGCTGATGGCCGTCTACATCACCGTCGGCGGCATGCTCGCCACGACGTGGATCCAGATCGTCAAGGCCGTCATGCTGCTCACCGCGCTCGCCGTGCTGGTGGTGCTGGTGCTCGCGCGGTTCGGCTGGAACCCGATGGCGCTGTTCCAGGCGGTCTCGGAGGCCTCGCCGACCGACCTGTTCGCCCGCGCGAGCGGGTTCGTCCCCGGGCTGGACCTGCTGTCCGTCGCGATCGCCCAGGTGCTCGGCACCGCGGCCCTGCCGCACATCCTGATCCGGTTCTTCACCGTGCCCGACGCGAAGGTGGCCCGGAAGTCGATGAGCGTCGCCCTGTGGATCCTCGGGCTGGCGTTCCTCGCCATGCCGTTCATCGGCTACGGCGCGGCGGCGATCGTCGGGCAGGCGCAGGTGGCCGCGGCGAACAAGGCCGGGAACCTGGCCGCCCCGCAGCTGGCCGAGACGCTCGGCGGGCCGGTGCTGTTCGCGCTGATCTCCGCCGTGGCGTTCGCGACGATCCTCGCGGTCGTCGCCGGCCTGGTCATCGCGGGCTCGGGCGCGGTGGCGCACGACATCTACAGCTCGCTGATCCGCAAGGGCAAGGCGTCCGACGCCGAGCAGGTCAAGGCGGGCCGCATCGCCGCCGTCGCCATCGCCGCGGTGTCGATCGTGCTCGCGCTCGGCGCGCAGAACACCAACATCGCGCTGCTGGCACTGATGGCGGTGGTGGTCGCGGCCAGCGCCAACGTCCCGGTGCTCGTGCTGTTGCTGTTCTGGCGGCGGCTGAACACCACCGGCGTGATCGTCGGAGTCGTGGCCGGCCTGGTCAGCTCGGTCGTCCTGGTCCTCGTCGGGCCGGGCGTGATGGGGACCGCGGCGCTCTACCCGCTGTCCTACCCCACGCTCGTGTCCGTGCCGATCGGCTTCCTCGGCTGTGTGCTCGGCACCGTGCTGAGCAGGCCGCGCCGGGACGTCGAGGCGCCCTACGACGAGATGCACGTCCAGGCGATGACCGGTCGCGCAGTCGTCTGAGCTGCGGTTCCGGGTCCGGCCGAGAAACGTCGACCGGGCCCGGAATTGAGGACAGGATCTGACCGGAGTGCTCCGTAGTGTCGTTCTCGTCAGCAGGAACCGACGAGAGGCGGACGCCATGACCACCACCGAGATCCCCACCCTGACCGGCGAGAAGGCGGACCTGCTCGCGACGCTCGCCCAGCACCGGTTCCTGTTCCGCCACACCGTCCAGGGCCTCACCGACGAGCAGGCGGCGCTGACGCCCACCGCGAGCGAGCTGTGCCTCGGCGGGCTGATCAAGCACGTCGCGTACGGCGAGCGGAACTGGATCACCTTCGTGCTGGAGGGGACCTCCGCGATGGAGTTCACCGAGGAGGCGTTCGCCGAGCACGCGAACAGCTTCCGGATGCTCCCCGGCGAGACCCTGGAGGGCCTGCTCGCCGAGTACGAGCGGATCGCGGAGCGGACCGAGGCCGTGGTCGCCGCGCTGCCCTCGCTCGACCTCTCCCACCCGCTGCCCGAGGCGCCCTGGTTCACCGAGGAGGCGTGGTCGGCGCGTCGCGTCCTCACCCACGTCATCGCCGAGACGGCCCAGCACGCCGGGCACGCGGACATCCTGCGCGAGACGATCGACGGCCAGAAGACGATGGGTTGACGATCGGCGCGCGACTGTCGGTGGGCACTGCTTCAATGCGGACCGTGCTGCTCCACCACGTCGTCCGGACCTCGGCCGCGGTCGGCGCCACCCGCTCCCGCAAGGAGAAGTCGGCGGCGCTGGCCGCGCTGCTGAACCTGGCCGCGCCGGAGGAGGTCGCGCCGGCCACGGCCTGGCTCGCGGGCGAACCCCGGCAGGGGCGGATCGGCACCGGCTGGCGCACCCTCTCGGGCCTGGCCGGTGCCCCCGCCGCGGAACCCACGCTCGCCGTCGCCCAGGTCGACGAGCTCCTCACCGAGCTGGCCGGCACCTCCGGGGCGGGGTCCGCGCGGCGCCGTCGCGAGCTGCTGGAGTCGCTGTTCGGCGCGGCGACCGAGGAGGAACAGGCCTTCCTCGTCCGGCTGCTCACCGGGGAGCTGCGGCAGGGGGCGCTGGAGGGCGTGATGCTCGACGCGATCGCCGCGGCCGCCGAGGTCCCCGCGGCGGTGGTGCGGCGCGCGTTCATGCTCTCCGGCCGGCTCCCGGAGACCGCCGCGCTCGCCCTGTCCGAGGGCGCCGCCGGGCTCGAGGCGGTGCGCCTGGAGGTCGGGCGGCCGATCCGGCCCATGCTGGCCGGCCCCGGGTCGTCGCTCGACGCGGCGCTCGAGTCGCTGGGCGAGGAGGTCACCGTCGAGTACAAGCTCGACGGCGCGCGCATCCAGGTGCACCGCTCCGGCGACGAGGTGCGGGTGTGGACGCGGACGCTGCGCGAGGTCACCGACGGCGTGCCCGAGCTGGTCGCGCGCGTCCGGGAGCTGCCGTGCACCACCGCGGTGCTCGACGGCGAGACCCTCGCCCTCGACGACGACGGCCGGCCCCGCAAGTTCCAGGACACCATGTCCCGCTTCGGTTCGGACGGCGCCGGCGACGAGGGGGCGGAGGTGCTGCTCAGCCCCTTCTTCTTCGACCTCCTGCACCTCGACGGCCGGGACCTGCTCGACGAGCCGCTCGCCACCCGGCTCGACGCGCTCGCCGGCCTCCTCACCGGCCCGGCCCAGGCGCCGCTGCGCATGCCCGGCATCCGCCGCCCCACCCCGGACCAGGCCGCGGACGTCCTCGACGGGGCGCTGTCGGCCGGGCACGAGGGCGTCGTCGTCAAGGCGCTGGATGCCCCGTACGCGGCCGGACGGCGCGGGAAGAGCTGGCAGAAGGTCAAGCCGGTACACACGCTCGACCTCGTGGTGCTCGGTGCCGAGTGGGGCTACGGCCGCCGCACCGGCACGCTGTCCAACATCCACCTCGGCGCCCGGGACCCGGACGGCGGACCGCCGATCATGGTCGGCAAGACCTTCAAGGGCATGACGGACGAGCTGCTCGCCTGGCAGACCACGGAGTTCCCCGGCCACGCGGTGCACGACGACGGGCACGTGGTCGAGATGCGCCCCGAGCTCGTCGTCGAGATCGCCCTCGACGGCGCCCAGCGCAGCGTCCGCTACCCCGGCGGCGTCGCCCTCCGCTTCGCCCGGGTCCTTCGCTACCGCCCCGACAAGACCCCCGCCGAGGCCGACACGATCGATGCGATCCGCGCCCTGCTGTAACCCGCCCGGACACGGCTCCCCAGAGGAGCACGCCCCTCCGCGGCCGGGCCGATCGGCCGCTTCGTGCGGGCACCGGCGTCGGTAGCCTGACCGGTCCACGGCCGTACCTGCCCATGCCCCGATCGTGTCCGCGATCGGCACGTCACACGACCGCCCATCGAGGGCGGCCGGGTTGAGAGGTGCGCCATGACCGTCACGTTGACCCGGGCCGACGGTTCCCGCGAGCAACTGTCCGACGACGTCCTCGACGAACTGGACGCGGCCCTGCGCGGGCCCCTGGTGCCCGGTGGCGACGCCGGTACGCCCGAGCCGTGCCAGGAATGGAACGCGATGTACCCCGACCGGGCGGGACTGACGGCGCGGTGCACCGGGACCGCCGACGTGGTCGAAGCGGTGCGCTTCGCCCGCTCGCGCGGCCTCCTGGTCGGGGTCCGCGGCGGCGGCCACTCCGTCGCCGGTCTCTCGAGCATCCCCGACGGCCTGCTGATCGATCTGTCGGCCATGCGTGGGGTGCTGGTCGACCCGGAGCGCAGGCTCGCCCGGGTACAGGGCGGGGCCGTGCTGGGCGACGTGGACCGCGAGACCCAGGCGTTCGGCCTGGCGACCCCGCTGGGGCGCGTGTCGGAGACCGGGGTGGCCGGGCTGACGCTGGGCGGCGGCTACGGGCACCTCAACGCGAAGTACGGGCTGTCGTGCGACAACCTGGTCGAGGCGCAGGTCGTGTGCGCCGACGGCAGCGTGCGGACCGCCTCGGAGACCGACGACCCGGACCTGTTCTGGGCGATCCGCGGCGGGGGCGGCAACTTCGGCGTCGTCACCTCCTTCACGTTCCGGCTGCACCCGGTCGGCCCGATCGTCGCGTTCGCCGGCGTGATGTACCCGCTGGAGGACCTCGGTGCGATCGAGCGCGGCTGGCGGGAGTACGCCACCGCGGCGCCGGACGAGGTCACGACCTTCATCGTGACGATGACGTTCCCGGCTGCGCCCGGCATGCCCGAGGTCATCCACGACCGGCCCGTCGCGATCGTCGCCGCGGTGCACTGCGGGCCCGACCCGGAGCAGGGAATGCAGGTGCTGCAGCCGCTGCGCGAGCTCGGCACTCCCCTGTTCGACCTGTCCCAGCCCATGCCGTACACCGCCGTCCAGTCCTCGTTCGACCCCTTCTTCCCGCGCGGCGGACTCCGGGCCTACTGGAAGTCCCAGTACCTCGACGAGCTCACGGACGACGCGATCGACGCCCTGGCCCGCCGGGCGCAGGACCGGCCCGCTCCGCTCACGCTCGTGAACACCTTCCACCTCGGGGGCGCCGTGCACGCCGTCGATCCGGAGGCGACCGCGTTCGCGGAGCGGACCTCGCCCTTCATGGTCTCGTTCGACACCATGTGGACCGACCCGGGCCAGGACGACGCCGCGATCGCCTGGGGCCGGTCGGCCTGGGACGAGATGACGAAGTACGGCAACGGCCGGGTGTTCCTGAACTTCACCGGCCGGCAGGACGAGTCCCTCCAGGCCGGCACCGACACCGCCTTCGGCCGCAACCTGCGCCGCCTTGGCCGGATCAAGGCCGCTGTCGACCCGGACAACTTCTTCCAGCTCAACAACAACATCGCCCCCACCCCGGGCTGACTCGGCACCGGCAACCCGCGAGTCGGGACTCCCGACTCGCGGGACCGGTCTGCGATCTGCCGCACACATCTCTCCCGCTCCGGCGGCGCACGGCCGATCTCCCCGCTACCCTTGGCTCTCCGTGCGCTTCATCGACGGGCACCGGCCCACCTCGGACCTCACCTACGACGACGTCTTCCTCGTCCCCGGGCGGTCCTCCGTCGCCTCCCGCTTCGACGTCGACCTGACCACCGCGGACGGCACGGGTGCGACGGTCCCGGTCGTCGCGGCGAACATGACCGCGGTCGCGGGCCGCCGGATGGCCGAGACGCTGGCCCGCCGCGGGGCGCTGACCGTCCTGCCGCAGGACGTCGCACCCGAGGCGGTCGCCGAGATCGTCGCGTGGATCAAGTCGCGGCACCCCGTGTGGGACACCCCGCTCGTGCTGCGCACCGGCGACGCGGTGGCCGACACGCTCAACCTGCTGCCGAAGCGCGCGCACGGCACCGTAGTCGTGGTCGACGACGGCGGCCGGCCGGTCGGCACGGTCGACGAGGCCGCGTGTTCGGGCGTCGACCGCTTCACCCGGCTCGCCGACGTCCTCGACGGGTCGCCGGTCATGCTCCCGCTCGGCACCGCGCCCCGGGAGATCTTCGAGACGCTCGGCGGGCGCGGCGTCGCCCTCGGCCTCGACGACGACGGCCGCCTCGCCGGCCTGCTCACCGCGCTCGGCGCGATCCGGGCCGGCATCTACACGCCGACCCTCGACAGCCACGGCCGGCTGCGCACGGCGGCGGCGATCGGCATCAACGGCGACGTCCCGACCAAGGCCAAGGCGCTGCTCGACGCCGGGGTGGACGTCCTCGTCGTCGACACCGCGCACGGCCACCAGGACAAGATGATCGAGGCCCTGAAGGCGGTCCGGGCCGTGGTCCGCGACTCCGGGCTGTCGGTCCCGATCGCGGCGGGCAACGTCGTCACGGCCGAGGGCGTGCGCGACCTCGCCGAGGCCGGCGCCGACGTGATCAAGGTCGGGGTCGGGCCGGGCGCCATGTGCACCACGCGGATGATGACCGGCGTCGGGCGCCCGCAGTTCTCGTCGGTGCTGGAGTGCGCCGCGGCCGGCCGCGAGCACGGCGTGGCGATCTGGGCCGACGGCGGCGTGCGCTTCCCGCGGGACGTCGCCCTCGCCCTCGCCGCCGGCGCCGCCTCGGTGATGATCGGCTCCTGGCTCGCCGGCACGTACGAGTCCCCCGGCGACCTGCTGCGCGACGAGTCCGGCCGCGCGTACAAGGAGTCGTTCGGCATGGCGTCGAAGCGTGCGGTGAGCGCGCGGACCCGCGCCGACGGCGACTTCGACCGGGCGCGCAAGGGCCTGTTCGAGGAGGGCATCTCCAGCTCGAAGCAGCTCCTCGACCCCGGCCGCCCCGGCGTCGAGGACGTGCTCGACGGCATCTGCTCCGGCGTCCGCTCCGCCTGCACCTACGCCGGCGCCCGCTCCCTCGCCGAGCTGCACGAACGCGCGGTGGTGGGCATCCAGACCGCCGCAGGCTTCACCGAAGGCACCCCCCACGGCCTGTGAGTGGCGATAGTCGCTATAGCGACTACGGCCACTCACGACGAGTTGTCCACAGAGGTGGATGACTGTCCACAGACGGAGCGCTCGTCGGTTCGCGAGCACCGGAGCGGCGCATCGTTGGCCCATGACGCCGTCGCGGAAGACCGTGGACCGGGTGGTGGAACCGTCGAGGCTGGCCGAGTGGCACCGGCTGCTCAGTCAGCAGCACGGGGTGGCAGGCCTCGACCAGCTCCGCGAGTTCGGGGTGACGTGGAGCGCCGTCGTCGCCCATCTCGATGCCGGCCGCTGGCAACGGGTGCTTCCGCGGGTCTATGCGCTCTTCACCGGTTCGCTGTCCCCGCAGGCGCGGACGAGCGCCGCTCTCCTGTACGGCGGTCCCGCGGCGGTCCTCAGCCATCGCACCGCCGCCGAGCTCTGGGGACTCGTGCGGTCGGAGGACCGGCCGGTCCACATCACCGTCCCGTACACGAGTTCAGCGGTGTCACAGCCACCGTTGGTCACGGTCCACCGTTCGCGGGCGCACCGGCACATCCTCGTGGCGACGGATCCACCGCGGACGAGCCGGGCGGACACCGCGATCGACGTCGCCGTGGCCGAGCCGGACCCGGACGCCGCCCGTCGCGCCCTCGTCGCGATGCTGACGACCGGCCGCGTCACCCCTGCCGCCGTCGAGCGGCGGATGAGCGAACGGCTGCCGCGACGGCACCGCAGGGCACTCCGGGAGGCGATCCGGATGGTGCGGGAGGGCGTCCAGTCGGCACTCGAGGAGTTGTACGTCTCCGACGTCGAGCGCGCTCACGGTCTTCCGTCGGGCCGCCGGCAGAGCCCGGTCCAGGTGGACGGCACGGAGTTGTACGAGGACGTCGTGTACGACGCGGTCGGCGCAGCACTCACCGTGCGGCTCGACGGCCGCACGCACCTGATCGACGGTGTGGCGTTCCGGGACCGGCGCCGGGACAACGCCGCCGAACTCGCCGGACGGGCCCGATTGGTCTACGGCTGGCGCGACCTCTCCGCCGATCCTTGCGCGGCCGCGCGGGAGGTCGCCGCGGTGCTCCGCCGACTGGGTTGGCGAGGCGCCGCGACGACCTGTCCGACCTGCTCGTGAGTGGCGATAGTCGCTATAGCGACCATCGCCACTCACGGGTCAGTTGCCGGGGCCCTCCAGCATCTCCGTCACGAGGGCGGCGATGGGGCTGCGCTCGGAGCGGGTGAGGGTGACGTGGGCAAAGAGGGGGTGGCCCTTCAGCTTCTCGATCACCGCGGCGATGCCGTCGTGGCGGCCGACCCGGAGGTTGTCGCGCTGCGCGACGTCGTGGGTGAGGACCACGCGGGAGGCGGTGCCGAGCCGGGAGAGCACGGTCAGGAGCACGTTGCGCTCCAGCGACTGCGCCTCGTCGACGATCACGAAGGTGTCGTGCAGCGACCGGCCGCGGATGTGGGTGAGCGGCAGGACCTCCAGCATCCCGCGGGCGATCACCTCGTCGAGCACGTTCTGGCTGACCAACGCGCCGAGGGTGTCGAACACCGCCTGGGCCCAGGGGCCCATCTTCTCCGCCTCGCTGCCGGGCAGGTACCCGAGCTCCTGCCCGCCGACGGCGTAGAGCGGCCGGAACACCACGATCTTGCGGTGCTGCTGGCGCTCCATGACGGCCTCGAGGCCGGCGAGCAGCGCGAGCGCCGACTTGCCCGTGCCGGCCCGGCCGCCGAGGGAGACGATGCCGACCTCCGGGTCGAGCAGGAGGTCGAGCGCGACCCGCTGCTCCGCGGAGCGCCCGTGCAGCCCGAAGGCCTCGCGGTCGCCGCGGACGAGCTTGATCTGCTTGTCGGCCGTGACCCGGCCCAGCGCCGACGACGTGCCGCCGAGCAGCCGGATGCCGGTGTGGCAGGGCAGCTCGCCCGCCTCGGCGTGGTCCAGCACGCCGTCCCGGAACAGCGTGTCGATCTCCTCCGGGGCGACCTCGACGTCCGCCATCCCGGTCCAGCCGGAGGGGACGACGTCCTGACCGTGGTACTCGTCGGCGGGGAGCCCGACGGCTGCGGCCTTGACGCGCAACGGCATGTCCTTGGTGACCAGCACGACCTGCCGCCCGGGCCCGTACTCCGCCTGCAGGTTGAGCGCGCAGGCGAGGATCCGGCTGTCGTTGCTGTCCGTGCGGAAGCCGCTCGGCAGCACCGACTGGTCGCTGTGGTTCAGCTCGACGTGGAGCGTGCCGCCGGCGTCCCCGATCGGGACGGGCGCGTCGAGCCGGCCGTGCTTGATCCGCATGTCGTCGAGCTGCCGCAAGGCCGCCCGCGCGAACCACCCGAGTTCCGGGTGGTGCCGCTTGCCCTCGAGTTCGGAGATGACCACGAGCGGGAGGACGACCTGGTGCTCGTCGAACCGGGTCAGCGACCACGGGTCGGAGAGGAGAACCGAGGTGTCGAGCACGTAGCAGCGGGGCGTGACGTCCGCGGGGACGTCGGAGCCGCTCTCCTGAACCGGGGCCGTACGACGTTCGGTCACGGGTGCTCCCTCGCGGGCGCGGCACCACGCCCACAGTTCCGGTGGGCCGGCCGACCCCGGTGCGGTTGCACGAACCACGTCTGCGACGCCGCCCGCACGCCCGCAAGGGCCGGGTGCCGGCCCTCTCGGGTGCTTCGCAACACCACGTCCAGGGCCTCCCCGGACGGTGCGATCGGTACGCACCGCCACCGCTGACGCTACTAGCGGTCACCCTCATGCGGTCAAGGGTGAGATCGTGTCGCGTCCGTGACCGATCCCGAGAATTAACAGAACGGCCGACCACTCATCGCATGATCGACACCGTCCGTCGCGTGTACGCCCCGGTCGGCCGCCGACCGTCCGGACCAGTCCTGCGCACCCGGTGAGGCCAGCACCCCGGGCGTGACGGGCCGGTCGAGCGCCCGGCGGAACCGCGCGGGTTCACCCGCCCACCAGGCACGCACCAAGGGGTATCCGACCACGTAGGTAACCGTGTAGGCCCGCCACCGGGGGTCGGTGAGGAACCGGAGCGCGCGGTCCGCACGGGCGTCGTCGAGCAGGAGCCACCGGCGCAGGTGGTCACGGGCCGCCGTCGCCCCCACCCGGTCGACCAGGAGCGCCGCGTCGAGCCGGACGTGCTGCAGCGGCAGCATCGCCTCCTCCAGCGCCTCGGCCAGCTCACCGTCCGTGACCACCCCCACGTCGGCCAGCACGTCGGCCGCCCACGGCCCCCACCCCGGTCCGACGACGGCGTCGAGCCCGAGGTCCGCCACCCCCTCGACGACGAGGGCGCGCGGGCTGCGGGTGAGGCTCAGCGCCCGCTCGGGTTCGGAGCGCGCCGCGGCGACCCGCTGCAGGTGCTCGACGTGGTGCCCCGGGTAGGTCTCGTGCGCGACGAGCCTGACGAGCTGCCCCGCCCGCTGCGGGGCATCGGCACTGAACCGGGCGAGCGAGCGGCCGCCGCCGAGGTAGCGGGTGAAGCCGCTCCACGGCCTGCCCTCGACGAGCTCGATCTCGACGTCCTCACCCCTCGGCAGGTCGAGGACCGCGGCGGCCCGCTCGCGCACCGCCGCAACCAGGGCACGGATCGCCGCGCCCCGACGCTCGCGCGGGAGCTCGTCCCGCACGCGGTGCGCGGCCAGCCGGTCGGCGAGCGGCCCCGGCCCGGGCAGCAGCGCGTCGACGGCCCGGTGCGCCGCCCGGTACCCCTCCGGGTCGCCGGGGGCGACGTCGACGCCGTAGGTCTCCCGGATCTCGGTGCGCAGCGGCACATGCTCGCCTGCGAGGGTCCGTGCGGTGCGCTCGAGGGCGCCCAGCTCGCCGTCGAGGAACGACTCCCGCACCGCCGGGAGGCCGACGTACGGGACCGCACGCCGCAGGCGGGCGGCCTCGCGGACGAGATCCGACGGCGCGGGAGCGGGCTCGGAGCGGACGTGCCGGCGCAGCGCGGGGTCGCCGTCGAAGGCCTCCACGGTGCCCGGCGCGAGGCGGTCCAGCCGCAGCGCCAGCAACGCGACCTGGCGCGCGACCGCGTCCGCTCTCACGGCACTCTCCGCATCACCCGGACGCTACCCGGCGGACGCCCGTCCGGCGCCCCGTACACGATCGGGAAGACAACGTTCCCGAACGAGTGGGTCGGCTACCCACTGTCCGCGGAAACGGCCGGAAAGTCGATTCGGGGCGGCGTCGAATTCCACCTATCCGGGGAGTAACCAAACGCACCGTTCGTAGCTCACACGATGGTGGTACGAGATTTGTTGTATACGCGCGACTGCGGATAGCTTTCGGAGCAGTCAGCGCGGGCTCCCCGGTCGGACGCTGACCTGAAAGGTGCCGGCTCGCCGGTTCCGCAGACCTACAGGAGAGAAACTGTGCTGAAGAAGGCTGGAATCGTCGCGACCGGCGTCGCTGCCTCTCTCGTCGCGGTCAGCCCGCTCGCCTTCGCCGGTGACAAGGGCCACGACCACGACAAGGGCGACAAGGGCCACCACGGCTCGTCGGTCACCGGCATCGACAAGTCGGGCAAGGGCCTGCTGAACGTGTCGGGCAACAACGTGAACGTCCCGATCCAGGTCTGCAACAACGACGTCCCGGTGAACGTCGGCGCGCTCGCCCTGCAGGGCAACGCCAAGGACATCACCGGCGCGCTGACCGGCGCCCTCGGCCTGTTCGGCAAGGCCGACGCCGACAGCAAGGTCAAGACCGACAACGACGATGTGTGCGGCCTGACCTCCGCCTCGGGCGACTCGGTCAGCTGACGTCCCGTCAGCGCAGCACCGCCGACGCCGGTCCGGTTTCCCCGGGCCGGCGTCGCGCTTTTCCGGACACCGCGCACAGGTGCTCCACAACTCATCCGATCGAGCGAGGTAACTTTCTGCGGAAACACCTTCCGACACGATAGTGGTAGGCGTTTCGCAATTGGTGAATCTCTCGGATAGCGTCCTCGGTAGTCGGTGCGGGCTCCCCGTTCGAGCATCGACTCGTCAGTCCGGGCCTTCCCCGGGCCCGAACCCATACAGGAGAAGAAGAATGCTGAAGAAGGTCGCCCTGGTCGCCGCCGCCTCGGCCGCGTCCGTCGTCGCCGTCAGCCCGCTCGCGTTCGCCAGCGACTCGCACGAGACCGGCATCGACAAGTCGGGCAAGGGCCTGATCAACGTCTCCGGCAACAACGCCAACGTGCCGGTCCAGGCCTGCAACAACGACGTCCCGGTGAACGTCGGCCTGCTGGCCGGTGTCCAGGGCAACGCCAAGGACATCGTCGGCACCGCCACCGGCGCTCTCGGCCTGTTCGGCAAGGCCGACGCCGACAGCAAGGTCAAGACCGACAACGACCGCGTGTGCGGGCTCGACGCCGCCGCCGGCGACTCGGTGAGCTGACGCTTTCCACAGCGCTTCATCCGGAAGCCCGGCCCGTTCACGGGCCGGGCTTCCGCCATTTCGGACAACGGCGCCCGGAGAAGATCATCCGATCGAGGGAATAACCGCCTGAAGAAACGCGATCAGACACGATCGTGGTATGGGTTTCACAATTCCCGGCCTTCTCGGATAGCGTCCTCGGTAGTCGGTGCGGGCTCCCCGGTCGGACACCGACTCGTCAGTCCGGGCCTTCCCCGGGCCCGTACACACACAGGAGAAGAACAATGCTGAAGAAGGTCGCCCTGGTCGCCGCCGCCTCGGCCGCGTCCGTCGTCGCCATCAGCCCGCTCGCGTTCGCCCACGAGTCGCACGAGACCGGCATCGACAAGTCGGGCAAGGGCCTGATCAACGTCTCCGGCAACAACGCCAACGTGCCGATCCAGGCCTGCAACAACGACGTTCCGGTGAACGTCGGCCTGATCGCCGGCCAGGCCAACCTCAAGGACATCACCGGCACCGCGACCGGCGCCCTGGGCATCCTGGGCAAGGCCGACGCCGACAGCAAGGTGAAGACCGACAACGACCGCGTCTGCGGCCTCGAGTCGAGCGCGGGCGACTCGGTCGACTGAGACCTGCCTACGCCGAACGGCGTCGATTCTTCGGGATCGGCGCCGTTTCGCGTTCTCGGGCCCTTTTCCGTGGCCCGCCCGCGCTGCCGGGCGGAGTCCGCTCGTCAGCCGCCGAACCGGCGGTGCCGGGCCGCGTACTCACGCAACGCCCGGAGGAAATCGACACGACGGAACTCGGGCCAGTAGGCCTCGCAGAAATGAAATTCCGAATGCGCGCTCTGCCACAGCAGGAAACCGGAGAGCCGCTGCTCCCCCGACGTGCGGATCACGAGGTCGGGATCGGGCTGGCCGGACGTGTAGAGGTGCGCGGCGATGTGGTCGACGTCGAGCACCTCGGCCAGCTCCTCGATCGACGAGCCGGCCTCGGCGTGCTGCAGCAGCAGCTTGCGCACGGCGTCGGCGATCTCCTGCCGCCCCCCGTACCCGACTGCCACGTTGAGCTCCAGGCCCGGCCGGTCGGTGGTGCGCGCGGCGGCCGCCGTCAGCCGCTGCGCGATCCACTGCGGGAGCAGCTCCAGCGCGCCGACGACCCGGAGCCGCCACGGGGCGCTCGGGCCGCTCAGCTCGTCGACGACGTCGGCGATGATCTCCAGCAGCGGCTCGAGCTCGTCGGCCGGGCGGGAGAGGTTGTCCGTGGACAGCAGGAACAGCGTGACGACCTCGACGCCGGCGTCGCCGCACCAGCCGAGCAGGTCGGAGATCTTCGCCGCGCCGACCCGATGGCCGTCGTTGACGTCCTCGAGCCCGGCGTCGCGCGCCCACCGCCGGTTGCCGTCGAGGATCAGCGCCACGTGCCGGGGGCGCTCCGCACCGACCAGCCGCCGGGCGAGCCTCGCCTCGTAGGTCGAATAGAGGAGGTCACGGACACCCACGGGGCGGAGCCTACGCCGCGGTCCGGGACCACCTGCGCCCGAAGGCCGTCGCCCGGCGCGCGCTTCACCGACGCGCCACCGGCCGGCAACCCGGGCGCGCGTGGAGATCCCGTACCCTCGGGCAGGTGACCGCCGGGACCCTCCAGCCGCCGTCGGACCTCCCCTTCGTCAAGCCGCGGATGCGCGGCTGGCTGCACTTCTGGTCGTTCGTCACGTCGGTCGCGGCGTGCGCCACGCTGATCGCCGTCGCCGCGTCGCTCGTGGGCGGGGCCGCCGCGCTGGCGACCTCGGTCTACAGCATGACGATCCTCGGCCTGTTCGGCGTGAGCGCGCTCTACCACCGCCGCACGTGGTCGACGCCGCGCAGCCGGCTGATCATGCGTCGGCTCGACCACTCGATGATCTTCGTGTTCATCGCGGGCACGTACACGCCGGTCGCGATGCTGGCGATGGCCCCGGCGACCGGGCGGATCGTGCTGGGCGTGGTGTGGGGCGGCGCCCTGGCGGGCGTGGTCCTCAAGATGTGCTGGCCGCACGCGCCGAAGTGGCTCGCGGTGCCCATCTACCTCGCGCTCGGCTGGGTCGCGGTGTTCGTGCTGCCCGACCTGCTGCACAACGCCGGCGTGACCGCCCTGGTCCTGCTGCTGGTCGGCGGCGCGCTCTACACCGCCGGCGCGGTGTTCTACGCCGTGCACTGGCCCAACCCGTGGCCGAGGACCTTCGGCTACCACGAGTTCTTCCACGCGGCCACGGTGCTGGCCGCGATCTGCCACCAGATCGCGATCTGGTTCGCGCTCTTCCCCTCGTGAGTGGGGGTTGTTTGGAACTGAGGTAGAGACAGCAAAAGAAAGCTTATAAGAGATTTATAAGAAAAACAAAAAAAAAAAAGAA
>NZ_JBEZDN010000008.1:0-14241 GCF_040648315.1 Pseudonocardia sp. NPDC049154 | reverse complement strand
CTGGCCGCTAACTCCCACCACTTCGCCAACTGGTTCGCGCTCTGCCCCTCGTGAGTGGCTATCTTCGCTATAGCGAATATCGCCACTCACAGGTCATTCGGGGCCGCGGGTGCGCAGCTCGTCGACCTTGGCCATGGCCTCGCGCAGGTCGGCGAGCCAGGTGTCGGCGTTGCGACCCACCAGGCGCACGGCCCAGGCAAGGGCGTCGGACCGCGAGCGCGCCACGCCCGAGTCGACCAGCGTGTCCAGCACCATCCGCTCGGCCTGGCGCAGCCGCGTCATCACCGGGACCGACGCGGTGGTGAAGAGCTCCTCGACGTCGCCGATCCGGGCGCCCCACGCGACCTTCCGCTGGTAGCGGTGCTCGGCCTGGCGGGCGATGTCGATCCGCTCGTCCCGCGTCTCCTCGCGGAAGCGCGAGATGCGCCCGGCCGCCGCGGCCGCCTTCTCGGCCCGCCCGGCGTCCGTGTCCGCGAAGTCGCCCTCCACCGCCGGCAGCTCGCCGACGATCACGATCTCCTCCCGGTCGATCGTCACGTCGGGCGCGCCGACGAACCAGTCGTCGGGCAGCCGGCCCCGCAGCCACGCGGCCGCGTCGCCCGTGTCCGGCAGGTCCGCCTGCTGCCACCCGCCGCGGGGCCCGCGCCCCTGGCCGCGCCCGCCGCCGTGCCAGCCCTTGTGCATCCGTCCCGTCATCCCGCACCTCCCGCTGCGATGCTTACGAGATTACACAGCAACACAAGGCACGTCAGAACGTTCTCCGACGGCGGACGGAAGCCTGAGGAGAGCGGAGTCAGAGAAGGGCGGCCAGCTCCTCCGGCGTGGTCACCGGCCGGTCGCACACGAACCCGCGGCAGACGTACGCGGCGGGCCGGTCCGCGACGAGCGGGCGGGAGGCCAGCAAGGGCACCCCCGGCGCGTCCGGGTCCCCCGGTACGACCACGCCGCCGCCCGGCACCAGCGCGCGGGCCCGGGCCAGGAGCTCCTCCCGGTCCGGGTCGCCGACGGGGCCGACCAGCGCGACCTGCGGCGGGCCGGAGGTCAGCGCCTCGGCGGCGGTCAGCCAGTGCCCGGCGAAGCGGGCGTGCCGGCCGAACAGCCCGCCGACGGCGTGCACGGACTCCTCGGCAAGCTCCCGGTACCGGCCGGAGTGCTCCTCGTCGGCCAGGACCGACGCGGTGAGCAGCGCGTTGGCCATCGCGGACCCGCCCGACGGCGTGGCGTTGTCGGTGATCTCGCGCGGCCGGTGCAGGAGCTCCTCGGCGTCGTCGGCGGTGTCGAACCAGCTCCCGGGGCCGTCGCCGCGGAACCGGGCGACGGCCAGGTCCAGGATCTCGACGGCGGCGGCGAGCCGCCCGGGGTCGCCGGTCGCCTGGTGCAGCGCGAGCAGGCCCTCGACGAGGGCGGCGTGGTCGTCGAGCACACCCACGGCCGTGCCCACCACGCCGTCACGCGAGGAGCGGCGGAGCCGACCGTCGACGACGTGCAGGCGCAGGAGCAGGTCGGCCGTCTCGTCCGCGGCGGCGACCCAGTCCAGCCGCCCGAGCGCCGCGCCCGCCTCGGCGAGCGCCTGCACCGCCAGGCCGTTCCACGCGGTGACGACCTTGTCGTCCCGCGCGGGTTGCGGGCGGGTGGAGCGGGCCGCGTACAGCACGGTGCGCACGCGCTCCCAGCGCTCGGGGTCGTCCGGGTCACGCAGCAGCTGCAGTGTCGACGCGCCGTGCTCGAAGGTGCCCGCCTCGGTCACCTCGAACAGCTGGGCGGCCCAGGTGGCGTCCTCCGGGGAGAGCACCTCGGCGAGCTGCGCCGGGGTCCACGAGTAGGTCAGGCCCTCGACGCCGTCCGTGTCGGCGTCGAGCGCGGAGGCGAAGCCGCCCTCGGGGGTCCGCAGGTCGGTGAGGAGGAACCCGGCCGTCTCCTCGGCCACCCGGGTCGCCAGCGGGGAGCCCGTACGGCGCGCCCAGTGCGCGTAGACACGCAGGAGCAGGGCGTTGTCGTAGAGCATCTTCTCGAAGTGCGGCACCACCCAGGCCGCGTCGACGCTGTACCGGGCGAACCCGCCGGCGAGCTGGTCGTACATGCCGCCGCGCGCCATGGCGTCGCAGGTCCGCTCGACCATCCGCAGGGCGTCGGCAGACCCGGTCCGCTCGTGGTGGCGCAGCAGGAACTCCAGCACCATCGACGGCGGGAACTTGGGTGCTCCCCCGAACCCGCCGCGCTCGGCGTCGAAGTCCGCGGCGAGACCGGCCACCGCGGCGTCGAGCACGTCCGGGCCGACCGCGACCGGCGTGGGTTCGGCCCGGGCGGCATCGGCCAACCGGGCCGCGATCTCGCCGGCGGTCCCACGGATCCGGGCGCCGTCCTCGGTCCAGGCCCGGGTGACGGCGTCGAGCAGCTGCCGGAAGCCGGGCATGCCGTGGCGCGGCGTGGGCGGGTAGTAGGTACCGCAGTGGAACGGCTCGCCGACCGGGGTGAGGAAGCAGGTCATCGGCCAGCCGCCCTGCCCGGTCATGGCCTGGGTCGCCGCCATGTAGACGGCGTCGATGTCCGGGCGCTCCTCGCGGTCGACCTTGATCGCCACGAAGTCCCGGTTGACCTGCACGGCCGTCTCCGAGTCGGAGAACGACTCGTGCGCCATCACGTGACACCAGTGGCAGGCGGCGTACCCGACGGAGAGCAGCACCGGGACGTCCCGGCGCTGCGCCTCCGCGAACGCCTCGTCGGACCACTCCCACCAGTCGATGGGGTTGTCCGCGTGCTGGAGCAGGTACGGGCTGGTCGCCTCCGCGAGCCGGTTGGGCATGCGCCCACCCTGTCACCGGCGGGCGCCACCCGCCGCCCGGACACCCCGGCACCGTCTCGGCGGACAGTCAGCGCGGGACCGGCGCGGGACCGGCGCGGGATCAGCGCGGGATCAGCGCGGGATCAGCGCGGGATCAGCGCGGGATCAGCGCGGGATCAGCGCGGGATCAGCGCGGGATCAGCGCGGGATCACCGCTGCTCGGGACGCTCCCCGGCGGCCGTGCCGCTGCCGTCGCGGGGCGCCTCGGCGGAGTCCGCGGCCGCGGTGTCCGCGCCGGCCTCCGTGCCGGCCTCACCGCCGGGCTCCTCGTCGAAGGACTGCGGCAGCCGCCGGATCCGTCGGCTCATCGACACGATCAGCGCGATCGTGGCCACCGCCAGGCACAGGATGACGACGAGTGCGACCGGCGAGGCCTTGCCGAACTCCTCGCCCTTGTCGGGCGGGGGCTCCGGGTTCTGCGCCAGGACCGTCGCAACCGTCGCCCCGATGGGCACGGCGCCCAGCTCGACCAGCACGTTCCGTCACTCCTCCGCAGGTCACGTCCTCGGAGGTCCAGGCTACGCGGGCCCGCACGACGCGCGTGCAGCCCCGGTCGGGGGCGCCGGTCGGGGGTCGCTCAGCCGGCCCGCAGCGCCGGCTCGCGCAGGCCCGCGAACAGGTCGTCCTCCGGGGTCGGGCTGGGCACGAGCGACCGGACCAGCTCGTACTCCTCCCACGGCCAGATCTCGCGCTGCACGTCCAGCGGCGTGAAGAACCAGCGGCTGGTCGGGTCGATCTGGGTGGCGTGGGCGCGCAGCGCGTCGTCCCGGCGGTCGAACCAGTCCGCGCACTCCACCCGCGTGGTGACCCGCTCGCCCGGGTCCGGCCGGTCCTTCCAGTTGGCGATCCACTCGGCGTACGGGGACTCGAGGCCGCGGGCCTTCAGCCCTTCGTCGAACGCGAGGATCCGCTTCTTGGAGAAGCCGTGCGAGTAGTAGAGCTTGAGCACCTGCCACGGCGCGCCGGCCCCGGGGAAGCGGTCCGGCTCCGCGGCCGCGTCGAACGCCGCCATCGACACCTCGTGGGTGCGGATGTGGTCCGGGTGCGGGTAGCCGCCGTTCTCGTCGTAGGTCACGAGGACGTGCGGCCGGAACTCGCGGATCACGCGGACCAGCGCCTCGGTGGACTCCTCCAACGGGACCAGCGCGAAGCAGCCCTCCGGCAGCGGCGGCTTGGGGTCGCCCTCGGGCAGACCGGAGTCGACGAAGCCGAGCCAGCGGTGCTGCACCCCGAGGATCTGCGCCGCCCGGGCCATCTCCTGCTTCCGGATGGCGGTCATGTTCTCGAGAACGTCCGGCCGGTCCATGGCCGGATTGAGGATGCTGCCCGCCTCGCCGCCGGTGGCCGTGACGACCATGACCTCGTGGCCCTCGTCGACGTACCGGGCCGTGGTCGCCGCACCCTTGCTCGACTCGTCGTCCGGGTGGGCGTGGACGGTCATCAGCCGCAACGGCTCGCGTTCGGACGTCATGGGTGACCGGGGTCCTTCCGTGTCCTCGCGCCCGCGGGGGCGGGCGGTGTGTCGCAGGGCCGGGGCGCCGCCTCGGCCGATCGAGGCCGATCCTGGCATGCACCACCGACGTTCTTCCCGCGGGAGGTCAACGCCGAACCCCCCGCGACTCTTCCCGGCCCCCGCCGACCAGCACAAACACCCTCCCCGGGAACTTCGTCGGACTCCCGACCGTTCGCCGAAGGACCGCGCCGAGCGGTCGGCCCCGTGCTAGGGTTGCTCGCACACGGCCCGCAGGCGGGTCGTGTTTTTCCTTACTCGGGGCCTGTAGGTGGACGGCCCCGAACGTGCCCGTGCGACGTGCCGGGCGCCCGGCCCGCGCGGTGCGGTGCCCGGTTCGCTGGAGGAGTGATGACCGTGACGGAGACTCAGGTGACCTGGCTCACCCAGGATGCCTTCGACCGGCTCAAGACGGAGCTCGACGAGCTGATCGCGAACCGTCCCGTCATCGCCGCCGAGATCAACGCCCGCCGCGAGGAGGGCGACCTCAAGGAGAACGGCGGCTACCACGCCGCCCGCGAGGAGCAGGGCCAACAGGAGGCCCGCATCCGTCAGCTGCAGGAGCTGCTGCGCACCGCCCAGGTCGGCACCTCGCCGACCAGCGCCGAGGAGGCGGCACCCGGCACCGTCCTCACCATCAAGTACGAGGACGACGACGACACCGAGAAGCTGCTGCTCGGCTCCCGCGAGGAGGGCAGCCACGGCGACCTGCAGGTGATCTCGCCGAACTCCCCGCTCGGCGCCGCGCTGCTGGGCGCCAAGAAGGGCGAGGACCGCCATTACGCGCTGCCCGACGGCGGCAGCATGCGGGTCACGCTCGTCGACATCCAGCCCTTCACCGGCTGACCCTCACGCCCCGAGCCGCGGATCGCCTTCCGGCACGCCGGTCACCGTCACGCGGTGACCGGCGACCCGCAGTGCGGTGACCAGCTCGCGGCAGTGCTCCGGGCCGCGCATCTCCAGGCTCACGGCCACGTCGACCTCCCCCATCGGGACGGTCGCGCTGATCCGGGTGTGCTCGACGTCGATCACGTTGGCGCCGAGCTCGCCCACCCGGGTCAGCAGCGTGGCCAGGGCGCCCGGGCGGTCCCCGATCCGCACGACCAGGGACAGGTAGCGCGCGGTCGCGGCCATGCCGTTCTGGATCACGTGCAGCAGGACCAGCGGGTCCACGTTGCCGCCGGACAGCACCGCGACCACGGGCGGGGTGAACCGCGCCGGGTCGTCGAGCAGGGCGGCCACGGGCGCGGCGCCGGCCGGTTCGACCAGCATCTTCGCCCGCTCCAGGCTGAACAGCAGGGCGCGGGAGAGCGCGTCCTCGCCGACCACGGTGAACTCGTCGACGAGGGCCTCGACCTGCCGGAAGGTGACGTCGCCGGGCCGCCCGACCGCGATGCCGTCGGCGATGGTCCGCATGCCGCCCAGCGGCACGGGTTCGCCGGCGGCCAGCGACGCGGGCCAGGCCGCTGCACCCGCGGCCTGGACGCCGACCACCCGCACCTCGGGCCGCTCCGCCTTGACGGCCGCGGCGATCCCGCCGAGCAGCCCCCCGCCGCCCGTCGCGACCAGGACGGTGGCGACGTCCGGCACCTGCTCGAGGATCTCCAGGCCGACCGTGCCCTGCCCGGCGATCACGTCCGGGTGGTCGAACGGGTGGATGAGCACCGCCCCGGTCCGCTCGGCGTGCTCGAGCGCGCCGGCCAGGGCCTCGTCGACGGTGGTCCCGCCGAGCCGGACATGCGCGCCGTAGCCCCGGGTCGCCTCGACCTTGGGCAGCGCGGCGCCCGCGGGCATGAACACGGTCGCGTCGATGCCCAGCAGCTTCGCGGCCAGGGCCACGCCCTGCGCGTGGTTGCCGGCGCTGGCGGCGACCACGCCGCGGGCCCGCTCGTCGTCGGACAGCCGGGCCAGCCGGGTGAACGCGCCGCGGATCTTGAACGAGCCGGTCCGCTGCAGGTTCTCGCACTTGAACCACACCGGCCCGCCCACCGCCTCGCCGAGCGCGCGGGACCGGGCGACCGGCGTGGTCCGGGTGACGCCGGCGAGCAGCTCACGGGCCCCCCGGACCTCCTCGATCCCGACCGGGGCCGCCGTCGAGGGACCACGGTCGACCGTTCGCAGGCCTGCCGTCCCGTTGTCGGCGTTCACCTCCGCATCGTGCCACCGGGCCCGGTAGCCTCGCGAACGGGCGGTTGTCGCGGGGGAGGCACGATGCGGGGCGGGGTGGGTCACCGGCCGACGGGTGGGCCGAAGGGCGCCCGCGCGGCGGTCCCGCTGCTCGCCGCCGCGGTGCTCGGCACGCTCGCGATCGTCACCGTGGAGCAGGCGGGCTGCGCCGACCCGGGCCACTACGTCGCCGTCCCCGGCGGGTACGAGCTCGTCGGCGGCTGCCTCTCCCCCGACGACCTCGTGATCCCCGCCGCCCCCGCGGCCCCGACCTCGGTCCTTCCCGCGGCCCCGGTACCCCCGCGCTCGTAGAGGCGCCTTGTGGACCAGGTAGGGGCACGGCCGGCCGCGACGGCCGCACGTGGCGAGCCGCTCAGGTCCAGCGCTCGATGAACTCGGCCGTCGCGGCGTTCACGGCCGGGGCGTCGGAGGCGCTCAGGAAGTGCTGGCCGCCGTCGACGACCTGCAGCCGCGCGTCACGGGAGCGGACGAACATCCGGATCTCCTCCTCGGCGTTGGGAACCGAGTAGACCGCGTCGGCGGTGCCGTGCAGCCAGAGGACCGGGCAGCGGACCTCGTCGAGCCTGCCGTGCAGCCCGTCCCGGTCCCGCAGGTTGATCGTGCTGACCCGCAGCCGGTGCCGGCCGTCGTCGCCGGTGTAGTTGCGGCGGTACTCGGCGATCCAGAAGGCCCGCTCGTCGGCGGCCACGTTCGGGCCCAGCCCCGCCTCGAGGACGCCGTCGACGAACTCGTCCGGGACGACCCAGTCGTCGCCGACGGACCCGGCGAGGCCGTCCACGGAGGGCGTGCAGAAGGCGATCCCGTCCCAGCAGCCCAGGTCGCGGCTGCGCGCGCTCTCGTAGTCCATCGAGGTGCCGAGCGGGACGACGCCCCGTACGACGTCGGGGGCGAGCAGTGCCATGCGGACCGCGACCCACCCGCCCTGCGAGGTGCCCAGGACGAAGGCGTCGCGGATCCCGAGCTGCTCGAGGACCTGGAGGTTCGCGATCGCACTGTCCCAGTAGGTGAAGTGCGAGTACGTGGCTCGGGTCCGGCCGTGCCCGTACAGCTCGATGGCGAGCAGGTTGGCCCTCGAGGTCAGGGCGGGATCGGCGAACTGGGGGCGGTACAGCTCAGCGGAGGTGGTGAACGAGTTGACCAGGACCAGCGTCGGGAGGGCGGGGTCGTAGGGATGGGCGAACGAGTAGCCGACGGTCGAGCCGCCGAGGTGCGAGACGGTCACGGTGCTCATGGGGTGTCCTTCCGCGGGGCGTCGAGATAGTGGTGGACGAGGCGTCCGGCCGGCATTCCCGGTAGGCGGTCGGATCCGGGGGTCGTCACTCGTCCTCCTCGTCGAGCTCACGCCGCCGGGCTACGGCGGACCGCCACGCACGTCCCGCAGGCGCTCCCGGCGGGGTCTCCCCGTAGCGCTCGCACGAGCGCCACGGGGAGACCGGGGTCAGGACGCGGCCGCGTCGAGGGCGGTGCGGAGGTCCTCGACCAGGTCCTCGGCGTCCTCGATGCCCACGGAGAGCCGGACCAGGGAGTCCGGCACCTCCAGCGCCGAGCCCGCCACCGAGGCGTGCGTCATCTGGCCGGGGTGCTCGATCAGCGACTCGACGCCGCCGAGGGACTCGGCGAGCGTGAACAGCTGTGTCGAGGCGCAGACCTTCAGTGCGGCCTCCTTCCCGCCCGCGACCAGGAAGGACACCATCCCGCCGAAGCGGCGCATCTGCTTCGCGGCGACCTCGTGGCCCGGGTGGCCGGGCAGGCCCGGGTAGAGGACCTGCGCAACGGCGGGGTGCGCGGCCAGGGCGTCGGCGATCCGCTCGGCGTTGTCGCTGTGCCGCTCCATCCGCACCGCGAGGGTCTTGGCGCCGCGCAGCGTCAGCCAGGCGTCGAACGGGCCGGGGACCGAGCCCACGGAGTTCTGGGTGAAGCGGAGCTGCTCGGCGAGCTCGTCGTCGTCGAGCACCAGTGCGCCGCCGACGACGTCCGAGTGGCCGCCGACGTACTTGGTCGTGGAGTGCAGCACGACGTCCGCGCCGAGGGCCAGCGGCTGCTGCAGGTAGGGCGAGGCGAAGGTGTTGTCGACGACGAGCCGGGCGCCCGCCCCGCGCGTGACCTCGGCCAGGGCCGCGATGTCGGCGATCCCGAGCAGCGGGTTGGTCGGGGTCTCGCACCACACGACCTTGGTGGTCGGGCGCAGCGCGGCCCGCAGCGCGTCGACGTCGGCCAGGTCGACGGTCGAGTACTCCACGCCCCACTGCGTGAGCACCTTGTCGACCAGCCGGAACGTGCCGCCGTAGGCGTCGTGCGGGATGACGAGGTGGTCGCCCGGCCTGACCAGCACCCGCAGCAGGACGTCCGACGCGCCCATGCCCGAGCCGAACGCGAAGCCGTGCCGCCCGCCCTCCAGCGCCGCCAGACACTCCTGCAGCGCGGTGCGGGTGGGGTTGGCGGAGCGGGAGTACTCGTACCCGCCGCGCAGCCCGCCGACGCCGTCCTGGGCGAAGGTCGAGCTGGCGTGGATCGGGACGATCACCGCGCCCGTGGTCGGGTCGGGGTCCTGGCCGGCGTGGATGGCCCGGGTGGAGAAGCCGCGCATGGCCGCGAGGCTACGCGGGTCCCGGCACCTCCATGCCCACCAGGACCGCCCGGTGGTCCGTGCCCGGCAGGTCGACGATCTCGTACCGGGTCGTGGTCGCCTCGCGCGGCACGAGCACGTGGTCGATCCGGATGCCGGCCCACCGGGGCAGCGCCGCGTGGTACGTGCCGGTCAGGCCCCTGCCGGTGCCCTCGGCGGCGTCGCGCACGTCGGTCAGCGCGCGGCGCAGCGGGCCGTGGTCGAGGGTCGCGTTGAGGTCCCCGGCGACGATCGGCGCGGGCAGCGCGGCACACCATCGGGCGATGCTGTCCATGTCCCGCGACCACACGCGGGCCTGCCAGCGGGCCAACGGTGCCTGCGGGTGCACGGCGTGGAAGCGGCGGTTGCCCAGCAGCCCGCCCCGCGCCCAGAGGTGCTGGCGGCGCAGCTCCGGCCCGGAGCCGACCTCCACGTCGCCCATCCGGTCCGCGACGAGCAGGGTGACCGACCAGCCGTCGGGCTTGCCCGGTTCGGTGGAGACCCAGGAGCGGTAGCCGAGGCCGTCGAGCAGCGGCATCAGCTTGTCCCGGTACTCGAGCCCGGACTCCGGCAGCGACACGAGGTCGGGGCGCTCGCGCGCGATCAGGGCGGCGAGCGCGCCGGCGTCGGCCTTGCCGTCCCAGACGTTGGCGGCCAGCACGGTCACGTTCGCGGTGCCGCCGGGCCGGCGGCGCGGCACGACCCGTCCGACCAGCCCCGCCGCCCCCGCTGCCGCGACCGCGCCCACCGCGAGCGCGGCCGGGCGGGTGGGCCGGGCCAGGGCGAGGACACCCGCGGCGACCGCCGCCGCGGCCGTGGTGTGCGGACGCAGCGCGCCGAGCGCGGTGAAGGGGTGCCGCCGGTCGAGCCCCAGCCGGTCCGGCAGGACGACGGCGGCGGCGCCCGCGCCGAACACGGTCGCGAGCAGGGATCTCCGCATGGGCCCGACGGTAGCCGCGCCGCCTGAGGGGCCCCTGTGAGCGGCGGCGCCCAGCGGGGTCAGCCGAGGAACGCCAGGACGTCCGAGCGGGTGACGACGCCGGCGGGCTTGCCGTCGACCAGGACCAGCGCGCCGTCCGCGGCGGCGAAGGCCCCCATCGCCGTCTCCAGCGGCTCCCCCGCGCCGATCGTGGGCAGCGGCGGGGACATGTGCTGGTCGAGCCGGTCGGAGAGCTTGGCGCGGTTGGTGAACAGCAGGTCGAGGATGTCCCGCTCCACCACCGACCCGACGACCTCGGCCGCCATCACCGGCGGCTCGGCGCGGACCACCGGCATCTGCGAGACGTGGAACTCCCGCAGGTAGTGCACGGCGTCGGCGACCGTCTCGTTCGGGTGGGCGTGCACCAGGTCGGGCAGCGTGCCGTCCTTGCGCCGCAGCACGTCCCCGACCGTGGCGCCCGCGCTCGGCGGGAGGAAGCCGTAGCTGGCCATCCACGAGTCGTTGAAGACCTTGCCGAGGTAGCCGCGGCCGCCGTCGGGCAGCAGGACGACGATCACCGAGTCCGGCGGGGCGGTCTGCGCCACCCGCAGCGCCGCGACCACGGCCATCCCGCACGAGCCGCCGACCAGCAGCGCCTCCTCGCGGGCGAGCCGGCGGGTCATGTGGAAGGAGTCCGCGTCGGAGACGGCGACGATCTCGTCGCACACCTCCTTGTCGTAGGTCGTCGGCCAGAAGTCCTCGCCGACGCCCTCGACCAGGTACGGCCGCCCGGTCCCGCCCGAGTACACCGAGCCCTCGGGGTCGGCGCCGACCACCCGGACCCGGCCCCCGGAGACCTCCTTGAGGTACCGCCCGGTGCCGGAGATCGTGCCGCCGGTGCCGATGCCGGCCACGAAGTGCGTGATCCGGCCCTCGGTCTGCTCCCAGATCTCCGGCCCGGTCGCCTCGTAGTGCGACGCAGGGTTGTTCCTGTTGGCGTACTGGTTCGGCTTCCAGGCGCCCTCGATCTCGCGGACCAGCCGGTCCGACGTCGAGTAGTACGAGTCGGGGTGGTCGGGGTCGACCGCCGTGGGGCACACGACGACCTCGGCGCCGTAGGCCTTGAGCACGTTGCGCTTGTCCTCGCCGACCTTGTCCGGGCAGACGAACACGCACTTGTAGCCGCGGCGCTGGGCGATCATGGCCAGGCCGATGCCGGTGTTGCCCGACGTCGGCTCGACGATCGTGCCGCCGGGCCGCAGCTCGCCGGAGGCCTCCGCCTCGTCGACCATCTTCAGCGCGATGCGGTCCTTCACGCTGCCGCCGGGGTTCATGTACTCGACCTTCGCCAGCACCAGCGGGGACAGGCCCTCGGCGATGCCGCCCAGCTTCACCAGCGGGGTGTTCCCGACGAGGTCGGAGATGTGCTCGGCGTAGCGCATGCCGCCATCGTGCCCGATGGCTCAGCGCGACGGAGCGCGCGGTTCCGCCCCGGCGGCCACGGCGACGCCCACGCCACCCGGCGGGGCGAGGCCGTGCCCACTCCGGTCGGCCGGGAGCCGGGTGAGGGCGTAGGCCGTGGCCGCCATCGCGACCACCAGCAGCACGGCGAGCACCGCGACGGCGACCTGCAGCCGCCGGGTCCGCCGCGGCCCGCCCGCCTCCTCGCGCGCCCGGCTCGCGGTCAGGAACTCGTGCTCGAGCGGGTAGAGCTCGGCAGGCTCCGCCGCCGCGAACGCCGACGCCTCGGCCAGCGCGCGGCCACCGAGGAGCGCGCCCTCGTCCCGGCCGCTGTCGTGCCAGATCCGCGCGCCCTCGGTGACCGTGCCGCGCCCCGGTCGGCGCTCGCGGTCCTCCCTGACCCAGCCGGCCAGCCGCGGCCACGCCCGCAGCACGACGTCGTGGGCGAGCTCGAGCGTGCCCTCCCCGGCGACCAGGAGCCGGGCGGCGACCAGCGCCTCGACGGTCGCGTCGGTCTCGGCGGCCGGCCCGGCGTCGAGCCCGTGGGTGAGCCCGAAGCGGCGGATGCGCCGGCGCACGGGGTCGGCGACGCCCGCCGCTCCCGGCACCCGGACGAGCCGCAGCAGCAGGGGCCGGACCAGCACCCGGCGCTCCGGCGGGAGAGCCGCGTAGGCGGCCTCGGCGGTGCGCTCGACCGCACCGTGCACCCCGCCCGCCTCGCGGTGGTGCGCGATGGTGATCTCCGGCCCGCCGGTCGTGGTGGTCCGCTCCCAGGCGGCGGCGAGGGCCAGGGCCAGCAGGGGCAACGCCCCCGGCGGCGACGACGGCGCGCCGGGCGGCACCCCGAGCTCCCCCAGCGCGAGCTCGGCCAGCCCGTCGGCGGCCGGGAACCCGGCCGCGCGGGCGGGCCCGGTGACGACCTCGTGCAGCTGCGCCGCGGACATCCCGGGTACGCGCACCGGGTCGCGGGCGAGCTCGCCCAGCGCGGCGAGGGCGTCCTCGCGGATCCCGAGCAGCACGACCCGGCCGGCCGGCACCGCGCCGAGCGCCTCCCGCAGCGGCCCCGCCTCCGCGGCGCGGTGGACGTCGTCGACCAGTACGGTCGTCGCCTCACCGAGCAGGGCCGCGAGATCGGCGTCCGGGGCCGCCCCGACGACGTCACCGAGCACCGGCTGCACCCCGGCCCGCAGCAGCGAGCTCGTTCCGGCCCCGGACGGCCCGGTCACCACGACGACCCCGCCCGCCGCCCGCGCGTCCCGGACCCGCCCGACGATCTCGGCCACGAGGTCGGCCCGCCCGGGCAACCGCCCCTCGACCGGCGCGGCGCCGGGATACGGGCGCAACCCGGGCGGCGGCTTCGACGGCGCCGCGGCCGCACGTCGCAGCGCGGCCCGCCACCGCTCGCGCACGGGATCGGCAGCGGCCACGCCGAACGCCGTGAGCAGGGCGTCGAGCCGGACCGGGGAGGGCAGCGACCGGCCCTGCACGTAGTCCCGGAAGGTGGTGAACGGCAGCAGCGGCACGCCCGACTCCTGCGTGCGCTTGGCGAGCGCGCGGAAGCTCAGCCCGGTCGCGTCCTTCATCCGGCCCAGCTGCTCGGCCAGCCCCGCCCGGTCGGCGACGACGTCCGGATCGCCGGACGGCTGCGGCGGCATACCCCGGCTCCCCCTCGGCGACCGCGCCCGGGGCCGTCCCCGGGGTGCCGGGGCAGGATAGGGCGGCACGGCGGTCGCGTGCGTCGTCCGGCACCGGTGCCGGATGGCGACGTCAGAGGCCGGACCGGCTGTACGAAGTTGTACGAGTCCCCGTCGGTGCGTCTCTCCGGAGCACGCCGGCCGTCCGTTCGGACTAGATTCCGGGGTTCCGACGTGGGTGGCGGCCGGAGGGGCACGCCGCCGTCGCCCGTGTCGCCGCGCTCCCCGACCGGGTCGCCCGGCCCGGTCCCGAGCACCCGCGGCGCCCACCACCGCCGGGCGCCGCGGGCCCCGTCCCGTCCCGTGCCCCGTTGTGAGGACCGGAGGAGGCAGACGTCGGGTGCACGCGGGCGAGGAGGGGTCCCGCGGGGAGGACGGAACGGGGTCGTGGGCCCCGGGCCGGCGCCCCGCCCGTCGGATCCCGGACCGCACCGCCGAGCTCGACGCCCGCCTCACGGATCTCGCCCGGGTCGCCGCCGACGGCGACCGGCGCGCGCTCGACGCGCTGCTGCGTGCCGCGAACCCCCTGCTGGTCCGCTACTGCCGGGGCCGGCTCGGACACCGGGCGCCGGGTCTCGCGACCCCCGAGGACGTCGCCCAGGAGGTGGTGATGGCGGTCTGCACGGCCCTGCCGCGCTACCGGGACCTGGTGACGCCGTTCATGGCCTTCGCGTACGGGATCGCGCGAAACAAGATCGCCGACGCGTACCGCGCGGCGGCCCGTGACCGCTCCGACCCGTCCGACGACCTGCCGGAGGCCACGGACGTGCGGGCCGGGCCGGAGGCCGCCGCGGTCGGCGCGGCGCAGATGACGGAGCTGATGGCGCTGATCGACCGGCTGCCCGCCCAGCAGCGGGAGATCGTAGTGCTCCGCGTGCTCGGCGAGCTGTCCGCCGAGGAGACGGCCACGGCCGTGGGCTCGACCCCTGGCGCGGTGCGGGTGGCGCAGCACCGGGCGCTCGCGAAACTCAGGACCTGGCTGAACGAGGGGTGAGCGCGGTGCCGTGCGGCAGCCCGCCGCAC